>JALYUA010000273.1 GCA_030854005.1 Acidobacteriota bacterium | reverse complement strand
GAAAGCGCCTCGGTCTCTCCCCCGGGGCGCGCAGCGCCGAAGGGTTGCACTGGGGGCCGGCGCCGCTCCCGCCGATCGAGATGCTCCAGCAGGACGGCGCATTCGACCCCGCGGCGGGGGACGACGGCCGCTTGTCCGCCCGGTTCCTCCTCCGCTTCCACGTCATCGTGGATATGCCGCATCGCTGGGCCTACCTCAAGCCCGAAGCGGGCACCGCGCCGGAGTAGGGCAGCGCGGGGCGCGTCTCGCGTCTCCCGAAGCCGGGAGAGTCTGAAGCGTGTGGTTGGGCCGCCAGCCGCCCGGCACCCCCATCCGAAGCCCCGCGGTCTGCTCCCGGCTCAATCCGGGCTGACTCTGAAGCGGGCGGACCGGCCGCGATCGGCAGGCGGCCTGCCGCCCGGAGCCGCGCGGTGTCTCCCGGCTCAATCCGGGCTGACTCTGAAGCGGGCGGACCGGCCGCGATCGGCAGGCGGCCTGCCGCCCGGAGCCGCGCGGTGTGCGCGCTCCTTCCAGGCATGAGTTTCGCAATGCCCGCGCCCGGAGGATTTTTCCCATGTTGAGGTTGGCGGCGGGCTTCCTGGCGGTGGGAGTCGGAACCGAGCTGTTCGGCCTCTTGAACCGGGCGTTGCCGTCCTCGCCACTGGCGCAGGTGTTCGGCCTCGCCGCGCTCACGCTCTCCCTGATCCTTCTGATCCTCGGCCTGCCCTCGATCCGGAATCTTCTGAGCTGAGCTGACGCGGAGCCGCGGCCCCGGCCTCTCCGAATGCTTCGGTTCGTCGGACCGGATCCCGCGAAGAGCTCAGTCCGCGGCCGCTTCTCCCCGGAAGACCGAGAAACTGCTCTCGCAGCTCTCGCAGAAGAGATCCGGCTCCGGTCCGAAAGAGCGCGCGAGCAGGAGAAGGGGCGCCTCGCAGTTCGGGCACTCGATCTCGACGGTCTTCGTGCGAGCTGCCCGGGACTTGTCGGGCGCGCCCCGGCGCGCCAGGGCGGCGCGCGGTGAGCTCTCGAAGGGGAAAACGTTTTCGCGATTCACCACTGTTCCTCCTCTCGCATTGACGCGGCAGGATCCGGGGAGGCCTGGGAAGAATCGGCCAGGGTGAGGGAAGGCCCGGCCTTGCGGCGCTGGAAAATGAAAGCGGCGCCGCCCGCGAGGCACGCGAGAAATCCCGTGCCCACGAGACTGGCGGCCGCCGCGCGGAAGACTCTCGGCGTATCGGGTGCCCCGGGGCGCCCCACCACCGCTCCCCCGAAGAAGATGCAGACGACGCCCATGAGGACGAGGCTCTTGGGCCGGTCGGCCGAGGACGACGGCTGAGACCACACGAGCCTCATGCGCGGGCTCCGGAATCCGAAATCGGAAGGAAAGGCGAAGGGGAAAGACTCGGGCGATCCGGCCTGGCGGGCCGCTTCTGAGCGTTCGGAGCCGTGGCGGTCACGATCTGCGCCCCCCGAGCGTTCCTGTCGGGCCCCATTCGGCCCCGACTCCCTGTCAACGCGATCATTTTAAGCGCGAAGCCCGCCGCGCGCAAGGGGGCCGAGCGACCAACGGGAGCAAGACGGCCACGGTACTCCGCGGTCCACGAGAACGAGCTCCGAGGGAATCGGGACATGGAAGTGGTATCCCTTTCTTCGCGATTCGGATCCACCCTTAGAATCCTCTCCTCATGAAAAATCGATTTCGCGTTCCGGCGGCCGCTCTCCTGCTTCCGCTTCTTCTCGGGCTGCGCGGATTTCCGCGGGACGCGGCGCCCGAGAAGGAAATAGAACGGCGCTACGCGGCCGCGCTCGATCCGGCGAGCATCCGCGAGTTCGACCGCTTCCTCTCCGCCGAACCGCACCACATCGGCTCGGCACGCGGCGAGCAGAACGCCCGGTGGATGGTCGCCCGGCTGCGCGAATGGGGGCTCGACGCGCGGATCGAGACCTTCGACGTGCTCTTCCCGACGCCGAAGGAACGGATCCTGGAGCTCGTCGCCCCGACGCGATTTCGCGCTTCGCTGGCCGAGACGCCGGTCGAAGGAGACCCCACGTCCGCACAGACCGCCGGCCAGCTTCCGACGTACAACGCCTACTCGATCGACGGGGACGTGACCGCCCCTCTCGTCTACGTGAACTACGGCGTCCCGGCCGACTACGAGCGTCTCGAGCGGATGAAGATCGACGTCCGCGGCAAGATCGTGCTCGCGCGCTACGGCGCGAGCTGGCGCGGCATCAAGCCCAAAGTCGCCGCGGAGCATGGCGCGGTCGGGTGCCTCATCTACTCGGACCCGCGAGACGACGGATACTTCGAGGGCGACGTCTACCCGCTCGGGGCGTATCGTCCGGAGCAGGGAGTCCAGCGCGGGAGCGTCGCGGACATGCCCCTGTACCCGGGAGACCCGCTGACTCCCGGGGTCGGAGCCACAAAAGACGCGCGCCGGCTCGACCGGAAGGACGCGCGCACGCTGACGAAGATCCCCGTGCTGCCCATCTCCTACGCGGACGCGCGGCCGCTCCTCGCCGCCCTGGGAGGCCGCATCGCGCCGCGCGATTGGCGCGGGGGACTTCCCGTTTCGTACCACATCGGGCCCGGTCCGGCGACGGTCCACTTGAAGCTCGCGTTCGACTGGAAGATGGTGCCGGCCCACGACGTCATCGCGCGCATCGAGGGCTCCGTCTGGCCGGACGAATGGGTCATCCAGGGGAATCATCACGACGCGTGGGTGAACGGGGCGAGCGACCCGGTCAGCGGACTCGCCGCGCTGCTCGAGGAAGCCCGGTCGCTCGGCGCGCTGCTCAAGACGGGCTGGCGGCCGAAGAGAACCATCATCCTCTGCGCGTGGGACGGCGAGGAGCCCGGGCTTCTCGGCTCGACGGAGTGGGTCGAAACGCACGCGGAGGAGCTCACGGCGAAGGCGGTCGCCTACATCAACACGGACTCGAATGGACGGGGGTATCTCGGCGTCGGGGGCTCGCACGGGCTCGAGAGCCTGGTCAACGAGGTCGCCGGCGACGTCGAGGATCCCGAGAAGAAGATCCCGGTCGGGAAACGCGCGCGGATGCGGCAGATCGAAAACGCCAAAACGGCGGAGGAGCGCCGCGAGGCGCGCGAGCGCAGGAACCTCCGGATTTCCGCGCTGGGGTCCGGGTCGGACTTCACTCCGTTCCTGCAGCATCTCGGCATCGCGTCTCTGAACCTCGGATACGGCGGAGAAGGCGGCGGCGGCGTGTACCACTCGATCTACGACGACTTCGCCTGGTACAGCCGTTTCTCCGACGGCGATTTCGTCTACGGACGCGCGCTCGCGCAGACGACCGGACTGTTGACGCTGCGCCTCGCCGGCGCGGATCTCCTTCCCTTCGACTTCACGGGGCTGGCCGAGACTGTGAAGACCTACGTCAAGGAGCTCCGCGCCCTCGCCGCCGAGCGGCGGGAAGCCAACGAGGAGAAGACACGGCGGATCGAAGAGGGCGTCTCCACCGCACTGGAGGACCCCCGCGAGCCCCTCGCGCCCGAAACGATCGAACCCGCGGTTCCCTACTTCGATTTCTCACCGCTCGAGAACGCGTCCGAGAACCTGACGGGGGCCGCCCGCGAATTCGAGCGCGCCTCGGAGCCGGGAAAGACCTATGAGCCCGGACGGCTCGCGGCCGTCAATGCGCTCATCCGGTCGGTGGAACGCGGAATGCTCAGGCCGGAGGGGTTGCCGCGCCGGCCGTGGTTCAAGCATTTTCTCTACGCACCCGGCTTCTACACCGGATACGACGTCAAGACCCTGCCGGCCGTTCGCGAAGCGATCGAGGAGAAACAGTGGGCCGACGTCAACCGCGAGATCGCGAGGACCGCGGCGACGATCGACGTGTCGGCGGGAAGAATCCGGGAGGCGGCGAGGCGGCTTACGCCGTAGAGGGAGTTGAGCGTTCAGCGTTGAGCGTTTGGAGGGCAAGCGGCACCCCCGGCTCTGAACGCTGGACGCATAACGCTCGACGCTCAACTCTCCTTTCCCCTCATCCTCTCCGAGAAATCTTCGCCCGTCGGTCTTCCGCGTGCCAGAGCGACCGTGCCGTCGCAGCGCGCGGTCACCGACCCGTCTTCACCCGAGACCTCGGCCGCGGCGAACATGAGATTCATTCCCGCGCGCAGCAGCCGCGCCTCGGCGACCACGAGATCGCCGCGCGTCGGCCGGAGGAAGAGCATCGAGAGGGAGACGGTGGCCGAGCGCGCGTCCGGGCGCGAGAGCCATCCGACGGTCCCGATGACGAGATCGAAGAGACCCGCGAGAACCGCGCCGTTCACCGCGTCGGTGCCGAAGCCGCCGCGGTGGTATTCCTGGACCGGATCGAGGACAGCGCGAACCCGGTCGACGCGCTCGAACACGAGACGCGCCCCCAGACGTTCCATCGGAGGCGACGCGTTCCACACGGTGGAGAGGGCGTGAAGCGACTCGAGCGTCGCATACGCCTCCGAGAAGGGCCGTCCCTCCGAGTCGGAAGAGTGTGACATTGGTTCCCGCCTCCTCCGCGGTGTCGGGCCGGGAGTGTACCGGACGCGATGCGGCCTCTTCGTTCATGAGATCGTATGGGGCATGGCCTCGCGCGCCGTCCGGCCCGTGCGCTCGCTCGAAGCGGCGCTGCTCTTTGCGGTGGCGGGCTGGCTCCTCGCCGCGACGTCGTACGGACAGACGCGCCCCGATCCTTCGCGGCCCGGCACGTTTCGCGACGACGCGCGGGTCGAGCGCGTCATCCTGGACGCGCACGTGACGGACAACCACGGCGAGGTCATTCCCGGGCTCGTCGCGAGCGACTTCGAGCTCAAGGTGGACGGCGTGCGCGTGCCCGTGGAATCGGCGGACTGGATCCCCGCCGGCGAGCCGGAGGTGCCTCTCCCGGCCTCGGCGGAAGCCGCTCTCCCCGATTCGAGCCCGTCGGAGACGCCCCCCGGCCGGCTCCTGATCTTCTTCTTTCAGACCGACTACACGACCTCCCGGCTCATCGGGCTCGTTCGCATGGGCCTCCAGGCCCGGCGGTTTCTGGACACGCTTCTCCCCTCCGACCGCGTCGCGGTCCTGTCGTTTGACTCGCACCTGAAGCTTCGCCAGGACTTCACCGACGATCGCGCGCGCATCCTCGCCGCCATCCACGCGTCGCTTCGCACCGGTCCCCCGGAGGCGCCGCCGCCGGAGCCGGGACCGTCGCTCGCGCGGCACTTCGATTATTCAGGCGCGGCCGACGCCGTGACGCCCGAGCGCGCGCTGGCTCTGATTGCGCGCGCGGCCGCGCCGATCCCGGGTGGCAAGTCGATGCTCTTCTTCGGCTGGGGCCTCCAGACGATCGGCGGCATGTCCGGTCCGAACATGCGCGATCGGATCGACTTTCAGGACGCGCTCCCGGCTCTCGCCCGGGCCCGCATCACGATTTTTTCGCTGGACGTGACCAATGCGGACTATCACTCGCTCGAAGGCACGCTCTCGAACATCGCCGACCTGACCGGCGGAACCTACGCGAAGACCCACATCTTTCCCGGTCTCGCGCTCGACCGCGTGCGGCGCGCGATCGCCGGACGCTATGTCCTCGTGTTCCGGAAGCCGGACGGCTCCCGCGGCGTGCACACCGTCAGCGTGCGCCTCGCCGCGAAGAAGGGAACCGTGTTCGT
>JALYUA010000270.1 GCA_030854005.1 Acidobacteriota bacterium | reverse complement strand
CGATCCGGATCTCACGATGCGGCAACTCGCGGCTCTGCCCGGAATCGGCGCGTGGACCGCGAACTACATCGCGATGCGGGCCCTGCGATGGCCCGACGCGTTTCCCAAGGAAGACATCGTCCTGCGCCAGAGACTCGGCGGCGTGACGGCCGCGCGGGCGGAGGAGATTTCGGCGCGATGGCGCCCGTGGCGTGCCTACGCGACGCTCCACCTCTGGCGGAGCTCCGGTCCGGTTTCGGGAAAGAAGCCGGCCCCCGGCCCCTCGCGTCGGGGGGAGGCGATGCTCTAATCCGTTGCCGTGACGGCCACGGAGACTCACGAAGCCATCGACGCGGTCTGGAGGATCGAGTCGGCCCGGTTGATCGCCGGCCTCGCGCGGATGGTGCGCGACGTCGGCCTGGCCGAGGACCTCGCTCAGGATGCGCTCGTCGCCGCCCTCGAGCGGTGGCCGGAGGACGGCATCCCGGACAACCCGGGCGCGTGGCTCATGGCGACTGCGAAGCACCGGGCCATCGACCGCCTCCGCCGCCGAGCGGTCCTCGATCGCAAGCACGCGGAGCTCGGACGGGAGATCGACGGGAAGCAGGAGTCCGTCGTGGCCGAGCTCGAAGCGGCGATCGACGACGACATCGGCGACGACCTCCTGCGGCTGATGTTCACGGCCTGCCATCCCGTCCTGTCGATGGAGGCGCGCGTCGCGCTCACGCTGCGCCTGCTCGGAGGCCTCACGACGGAGGAGATCGCGCGCGCGCACCTCGTCCCGGAGGCGACCGTCGCGCAACGCATCGTCCGGGCCAAGCGCGCCCTCGCCGACGGGAACGTGCCTTTCGAGGTGCCCCGCGGAGGCGAATTCGCCGCCCGACTCTCCTCCGTCCTTCAGGTCATCTACCTCGTCTTCAACGAAGGGTACTCGGCGACCGCGGGCGATGACTGGATGCGCCCGGCGCTCTGCGATGACGCGCTGCGCCTCGGCCGGATCCTGGCGGAGCTCGCGCCGCGGGAGCCCGAGGTCCACGGGCTCGTGGCCCTGATGGAGATCCAGGCGTCGCGCGCGCGGGCGCGCGTCGGCCCGTCGGGCGAGCCGATCCTGCTGCTCGAACAGGACCGATCGCGTTGGGACCAGCTCCTGATCCGCCGCGGGCTCGTCGCGCTCGAGCGCGCGGAAGCTCTCGGCGGGGCGTCCGGACCCTATGCGCTCCAGGCCGCGATCGCCGCCTGCCACGGGCGGGCCCGCACCCCCGCCGAAACCGACTGGGGCCGCATCGCGGAACTCTACGACGCGCTCGCGCGAGCCGAGCCCTCTCCGGTCGTGGATCTCAACCGCGCGGTCGCGCACGCGATGGCGTTCGGCCCCGCCGCCGGGCTCGAGCTCGTCGATGCTCTGGTTTCAGGGAAGTCGCTCGAGGGTTATCACCTCCTGCCGAGCGTGCGCGGCGATTTCCTCTTCCGGCTCGGACGCTTCGAAGAAGCGCGAGCCGAATTCGAGCGAGCCGCCTCCCTGACCAGGAACTCCCGGGAGCGAGACCTTCTTCTCGATCGAGCCGCCTCGGCGCGAAAACAAACTGTGCAGGGCTGACGACCCGGTCGGCGCTCTCAGAACTCTCAACTCATGCACTCGACGCTGAACGCTCAACGCTCAACCTTCTTCCCATCGATCCACACGAACGCCGCGACCGCCGCGAGCGCCGACAGGCCGCTCGCCATCAGCATCACCAGGCGAAAGCCCGACACGAACGAGGCGGAGATCGCCGCTTTGACGCGGGCGGCCTCCCGCCCTTCCGTTTCGGCGGGCAGACGGATCGCGGCGAGCCTGGTCCGCTGCGAGTCGATCGCGGCGCGGACGGAGGGCGAGACCCGGGCTCCCGCGAGCCGGCTTTCCAAGGCCTTGCCGAAGGCCTGCAGCATCACGGCGGACAGGATCGCGACAGACAGGAGCCCCGCGGTTCGAGAGACGGCGTTGTTGATGCCGGAGGCGATGCCCGCGTGGCGTCGGTCGACCGCGCTCATGACGGTCGTGGTGAGCGGCGCGACGCTCGTCGCCATGCCGAGTCCGAGCACGACCATCGCGGGGAAAAACGTCGTCCAGTAGCTGCCGCCGACGCCGGGCACCGCGAAGAGAGCGAGACCCCCCGCCGCGACGAGGGGGCCTGCGACCAGAGGCCCTTTGGCGCCGAAACGGTGGACGAGTCCTCCGGACCACCGCGACAGCAGGAACATCAGGAGGATGAAAGGCAGCACGGCGGCTCCGGCGGCCGCGGCCGTGTACCCCTGCACCTGGATCAGGTCGAGCGGGATCAGGAAGAAGACGCTGGCGAGGGCGCCGTAGAGAAACAGCGTCAGAACGTTCGCGCCGGTGAAATTGCGGGACGTAAAGAGCCGCAACGGCATCATCGGGTTCTTTGCCGATCTCTCGACGACGGCGAATGCCCCGAGAGAGAGGAGGCCCCCGGCGAGCGCTCCGAGCACGCGAGGATCCCTCCAGCCGAGCTCCGACGACTCGATCAGAGCGAAAACGATCCCACCGAGACCGATCGTCGCGAGCAGCGCGCCAGCCCAGTCGAACGGACCGACCTCCTTGTCGTCGCGGCTCTCGGGAACGCGCCACACCGTGATCGCGAGCGCGGCAGCCGCCAGCGGGATGTTGACGAAGAACGCCCATCGCCAGGAGAGATGGTCGATCAGCCAGCCTCCGAGGACCGGCCCGATCGCGGCGGTGATCGCGGTGAACCCGGACCACGTGCCGATCGCGCGGCCGCGCTCGCTCGCGGGAAACGACCCGCTCAGAATCGCGAGGCTTCCGGGGACGAGGAGCGCGCCCCCCACGCCCTGAACCGCGCGCGCGACGACGAGCTGCGGCAGGCTCGCGGCGAGCCCGCATCCCGCGGAGGCCGCCGCGAAGAGGACGACTCCGGCCGAAAAGACGCGCCGGCGGCCAAGCCGGTCTCCCAGGGAGCCACCGGCCAGCAGAAGCGCCGCGAGAAAGAGGGCGTAGGCCTCGACGACCCATTGCGCACCGACCATCGTCGCGTGGAAGTCCCCCAGGATGGCGGGGAGCGCGACGTTGACCACGGTCCCGTCGATGAACGCCATGCTCGACCCGAGAATCGTCGCCGCCAGCACCCAGGGACCGTCGCGCCGCTTCATGCCGCCTCCGCGCTGGACGACTCAACGTTCCGGTTTTCGCGCGACATCGCGGCTCGCAGACTACCCTGCCGCCTGCCGCCTGCCGCCTCCGTCCCTTCATGGACTGCGTCGCTTCGAAGGATGAGTGCAGCCTGGCCGGAGAAACTTTTCGCGGACCGGATCTGATCACCCGCCGCGGAAACGACCCGCGGCGGCGAGAATACGGCCATGGCACGCGTCCGAGTCCGCCGCCGGGGCTCCCTTCGATGAAATCGTTCGTCGAGTTTCTGTTCTCGATCCCGGCGGGATGGGTCGTCGCCACTGTCTTTCTCATGGCGGCGCTGGAAACGGCGGTCGTCGTCGGGCTCTTTCTCCCGGGCGAGATCACGATCGTTCTCGGCGGTGTCGCCGCGGCTCATGGCAAGGTGCCTCTCGCCGCGGTGATCGCGGCGGCGGTCGCGGGGCCGATCGCCGGAGACGTCGCGGGCTACATCCTCGGCCGCCGCTACGGAGAGACCGTGGTCCGCCGGAAGCTCGGGAAGCGCCGTTGGCGGCGCGCGCACGCGGCGCTCTCGCACGGGTCCGGATGGAAGATCGTCCTCACGAGGATCTTCCCTCTGGTCCGCGCCGTGCTCCCCACGACAGCCGGGGCCGTCGAAACGCCACCCTCCCGCTTCTTCGTCTGGGAGGTTCCGACCGCGGCGGTGTGGGGCGCAGGCTCCGCCCTGGCGGGATATGTCGCCGGCCGCGACTACGAGCAGAATCTCCACTGGGGCGAGCGCTTCTCCCTCGTGGCGGGCGCGCTCGTCGCCATTGCCGTCGCCTGGTTCGCGTGGCGAACCGCCCCATCGCCGCTCGCGGGGGGCGTCCCGGTGACGGCCGGGCGGCTCGCGGATCCGCGCGGAGAGTCGCAGGCGTGATCGTCCACCTGATCGACGGCACGTACGAGCTGTTCCGTCACTTCTACGGCCTTCGGCGCGCGCTCAAGGGCGAGGACCGGCCGTTCGGAGCGGTCATCGGCGTGCTGAACACCGTGCTCGAGATGCTCGAAACGGGCGGCGTCCACGTCGGCGTCGCGACCGACCACGTCATCGAGTCCTTTCGAAACCGTCTCTGGTCCGATTACAAGACGGGGGACGGAATCGAGCCCGCGCTTCTGGCGCAGTTCTTCCCGCTCGAACAGGCGCTCGCCGCCATGGGGGTCGCCGTCTGGCCGATGGTCGAGCTCGAGGCGGACGACGCGCTCGCCTCGGCCGCGCGGATCGCCGCGGAAGACGCGAGGGTTCAGAAGGTCTGCATCTGGACGCCCGACAAGGACCTCGCGCAGTGCGTCCGGGGCGATCGCGTCGTGCAGGTCGACCGGAAAAGCCGGAAGATCCGCAATGCCGACGGCGTGCGGGAGAAATTCGGGGTGGACCCGGTCTTAATCCCGGACTATCTCGCGCTCGTCGGCGACGCGGCGGACGGGTATCCCGGGATCCCGGGAATCGGGACCGTGACGGCGGCGAGGCTCCTGAACCGATGGGGAGCCATCGAAGCCTTTCCCCCCGAGGTTCTGGGAGACCGCCGCGATCTGGCGCTTCTCTTCAAGAACCTCGCGACGCTTCGAACGGATGCCGCCCTGTTCCGCGACCCGGCCGAGCTCGAGTGGCGAGGCCCCACCGATCTCTTCGCTCCCTTTGCGGAACACATGGGCGACTCGCGCCTCGCGGACCGCTGCCGGAAGGCCCTCCGGACCGTCCAGAATCGCGCGCCATAGAGTTCCGCCGACTTCGCCTTACTATCGGCGAATGTCCCGTCGTTTCCCATCCTCCCCTTCGATTTCCGATTCCCGAACGGTTGACGGCGGACTACCGCGGCCGTCTCGCTCCCCGGTGGTCGCTCGGCTGCCGATTCCCGGCGAGCTTCTCCACCGATGAATGACACGCGATCGGGCCGTTTCCTCGCCGGCCTCGGAACGCTCGTGTTCCTTTTCGTCGCTCCCGGTTTCGTCGCCGGGCTGGTTCCCTACTGGATCACCCGGTGGCGGTTCGGTTCACCTGGCGTCCCGATTCTCCGCACGGCGGGCGCCCTGCTCGTCGTCGCCGGGGTGGCGGTCCTTCTCGAGGCGTTCTGGAGATTCGCCGTGAAGGGACTGGGGACACCCGCGCCCATCCTGCCGACCCGCCGGCTGGTCGTCTCCGGGTTGTACCGTTTCGTCCGCAATCCCATGTATCTCGCCGTGACGGCGATGGTTCTCGGCCAGGCGATGCTCTTCGGCGACGTTCGCCTCCTCGAGTACGGCGCCTTCGTCTGGTGCGCGTTTCATGCCTTCGTCCTGCTGTACGAGGAGCCCACGCTCACCGCCGCCTATCCGGCGGAGTACGCGATTTTTCGGGCGAATGTCCCGCGTTGGATCCCCCGGCTTCGCCCGTGGCAACCGGAGTCGTTGACCGAAGAGAAAGGAGTCACGGCATGAAGAGGCATAGGAGGATGGCGATCGCGGCGGCGTGGGTTATGACGGCGGGAACGGTCCTCGCGCAGGCCGGCAAGCCGGGAGACGTGTATCTCGAGCTGATCTCCGCGTCCAAAAAGGCGACGACGTTCGATCAGATCGCGCCGTATCTGTCGGCCGCCGTCCTCCAGGAGATGAAGAGCATGCCGGCATCCATGAAGAACGAATGGCTCAAAGGCATGAAGGACACCCTCAACCTGGCTGACGTTCAGTGGACGAAGCAGACCATCACCGGAGACAAGGCGATTCTCGAGGCCAAAGCAAAAAACGGCGCGGGCAAGGCGGCCACCGGGAGAGTCGAGATGGTCAGGGAAAAGGGCGCCTGGAAATTTACCGATCACGCATGGGCGGCGCCCGCTTGATCTGAGGCTCAGAGGGCCGACCGGCTGCCGGATGCGGGGGTGCGGGACCTCCCCAACCGTTATGCTTCGTGACACCCGTGCGAACTTCGAGTCGCTCCCGTCCGGCCCGTCCCGCTTCCGAATCCACGACGGCGCCCATCTCGCGGCGCGCCCTCCTCGCTCGCAGCGGATTCCTCCTGGTGCCGCCGGAGTCGATCGTGAGCCCGGAGTCGCGGCTCGAATACAGGATCGACCGGATGCTCGGCGAAGGAGGCTACGGCCAGGCGTACTTCGCGTCGCGGATCGGCCGGTCTCGAAAAGTTCCCGCGTCCGTCTGCATCAAGGCGAGCGAGCACATCGAAGGGTGGCTGCGCGAGGCGTATTTCGGCCAGCTTCTCGACGGAGATCCGCGAGCGATCCGGGTCTTCGACGCCTTTCCGCTCCTGCGTCCGGACCGCCCGGTCCTCTACTGTCTCGCTCTCGAATACGCGCCGGACGGTGACCTGCGGTCCTTTCTTCAGGCGAGCGGCAAGAGGTGGCCGGAGGTCGCCGCGCGCCGGGAGATCGCCGGCATCCTCCAGGTGCTCCAGAAACTGCACCGCGGCCAGATGCTCCACCGGGACCTCACCCCGATGAACGTCTTCGTCTGTGGCGATCGAACTCTGAAGCTCGGAGACTTCGGCATTGCCCGGCACCAGAGCGACCGCCGGGGCGTCCGCGCCCGCACGATGAACCGGCTGACCGCGCCGCTCGAAATTCTGGACGGCGGGGCGCCGAAGTGGCAGGCGCGGGACGACGTCTATCAGGTGGGACAGCTTCTGGGAATGCTCGTGAAGGGAGACGCGAGGGCGCGGATCCGAACGGGCGAGATCCGCGGCCTTCCCTGCACGGACCATCTGAAGGAGATCGTCTACCGGTGCATCGGCGAGCGGCGGAAGCGGTACGAGAGCGCGGACGAGCTCATCGAAGCGCTTCGTCACCGGCCGGCCGCGCTGAAGATCGGAGCGCTGCGCTCGCTCGAGGGCGTCCACCTGGCCTTCACGGGCATCCTCTCCCGGCGTCGCAGCGAGGCCGTCCGCGCGGCGCGCCGGGCCGGAGCCGCCGTCCACGGATCGCCGTCCGCGAAGACGACCGTCGTGGTCCGCGGACGGCCCAACCCTCTGCAGGCAGCCGGGCGGGACGCGGGACGCAAGCTCATGGAGATCAAGCGGCTCCGCGAAAAGGGCCACCGGATCACGCTGCTCGACGAGAAACGGTTCTGGAAGCTCGTCGGGCCGGGAACCGGGAAACGGAAACCGGGAAACGAGAAGACGAAGAGCCGAAGCCGGCGCTGAACGCCGCCGCGGCCACCCGAAGAGAAAGCTTTTATCCGCCTGTCTTCGGTGCGCGTCTCCCCGCCCGGACCGCATCCAGCCAGCGCTCCGGCAGCAGGTCGCGCAGGGAGACGACCCGGCTCTCTCCGACGACGACCTGGCTGTCGTGGTTCCCGGGATGGATCTGGGCCATCAGCTCGCGGCACCTCCCGCACGGCGCGAGGATGCCGTCCTTACCGACGGCGACGACGGCTCGAATCTGAGACTCGCGGCTCTTCAGCATCTCCGCGATCGCCGCGAGCTCCGCGCAGAAACCGAGGCCGCACGCGAGATCGGCGCACACGCCGGTGTAGATCCGGCCGCTCGCGCCGCGGGCGGCACCCACGGACCCCGCCGCGAAATCTCGAGCCAGCGCGAACTCGCCCTGAACGCGCCGCGCCGCATCGATTAACTCGACGATCTCAGGGGACATGACGCCGGGATCGTATCGAAGAGCGCACGCTTCGCATCGAGTGCCCCTCCGGAGCCGGCGGACCGGTGCGGCGAGCTATCGCTTCGGCAGCCGCGCGCCCATCGACTGCGCGATCTTCTGAAAATCCCCTCGGGCGACCTCGAAGAGTCCCCGTCTGAACGGGTATCCCCATCGGCGCTTGTCCAGGAGGAACTCGAGCTCCTCGATCAGTGGAGCGATCGGGCCTGGCCGACTCTTCCAGAATT
>JALYUA010000243.1 GCA_030854005.1 Acidobacteriota bacterium | reverse complement strand
CCGCGGTGCAGTACTTCGTGAACGGCGTCACGGGCGGCGCGACGGAGGATGCCTCGGAGGGCTCCGGCGCCTCTCCCCGGGATCAGGGTGTGCCTCCGGCGGGTCAGCTGATCATCGCGTGCGCCGGGATCGTCCCGCCCCCGACGGCGACTCCGACGGCAACGCCGCCGGGAGTCCCGAGCCCGACCCCCACTCCAACTGTGACGGTCGTGCCGACGCCGGGCGGTGGGCCCACGTCTGCGATCCCGACGCTCTCCCCCAGCGCGCTGGCGCTCTTCGCGCTGGCGCTCGGCGCCGCGGCACTCTTTCTCGTGATGCGGAAACACTGATACTAAGCGCGGTTTCATCGCGCGGTCCGGGCTCGCGCCCGGGCCGCTTTTTTTTGCCGAAGAGGCGCGAAGGGCGCGACTTTGCGCGTGGTAGGATTCGCGCGAAAAAATAAATCTTTCACATCCGCCGCGAGGCGTTTGTCCTGGATCATGGGCGCCGTTCCCCCTCGAGAGACGGAGACGCGGGCGGCATCGAGGAACCGAGCCACCCCGCAATCGGATGACTAGCGATGAGTTCTGTCACCATGGCCCCCGGGGTGCCCGCCGTCAGCGACGAATTCACCGGGCTTCCGGCCGTGGCGCTCCCGCGGACTCCCAGAGCGGGCCTCCTCTGGTCCCGGGCGCTGGTCGTGACATCGATTTTCGTCCTTCTCTTCACGATCGACCGGATCACGTTTCTCTTCTTCGACTACTGGCTTTTCGAAAGCCTGGGTCTCAAGTCCGTTTTCTGGACGAATTTCAGAATGGGTGCCGAGCTCTACCTCGCCGCGCTCGTCCTGTTCGGCATAGCGATCGCGGTTCCCGCTCTCGCCCACGACGTGAGCCGGCGAGTGCGAAGCTTCGTTCTCAACACCGCATTCCTGATCGCCTCGGTCGCCGCCTACCTGGCGGCGACGAACTATTCGGAGTTCCTGCTCTACAGCAACGGCTCCGATTTCGGGAAGCGGGACCCGATCTTCGGCCTCGATTACGGGTTCTTCACCTTCGACCTGCCGAACATCTGGATCGCGTGGAAGTACGCGATGTGGGCGGTCTTCCTGATGCTCTGTTTCTCCATCGGGTGCGCCACGCTGGCGAGGCGGCGGACCGCGCCGGACGGCTCGCTCTCCCGGCTCGCGCGGCGGGTCAGTATCAGCTCTTCGTTCTGCACGCGCCTGGCGTGGGTGCTCTGCGGCGTGGTCGCGGCCTTCGGTATGTGGCTCACCCGCTACGACCTTCTTCTTCGCGACAACACGCAGGCGGCGAGCATCAAGCGAGGCGCTCAGTACCTGGACGTGACCGGGCTCTTTTCGACTCTGAACTACATCTGGGTGACCACGTTCGTGATCCTCGGAGTGACGGCGGCCGGGTATGCGATGCTCGGCGCCCTCCGCCGGCGCGCCGCGGGCACGGATGCCCCTGTCTGGACCCGGCGATTTCGCCAGGCGGGCCGGATCGCCCTGCTTCTGATCGCCTTCGACTTCGCTTTCCGCTGCGGCGTCGTCGTGCGCAACTGGCTCTTCGTCAAGCCGAATGAGCCCGTGATCCAGCTGCCTTATATCGCCCGCCACGTCGACGCCACGCGGGAGGCTTACGGCCTCGAGAAGATCCGCGAGGTCAATTACCAGCCGAACCGGCCGGGCGATCCTCTCCCGACGGCGGAGGAGCTTCTCTCGAGCCCGACGCTGAAGAACGCGCCTCTCTGGCCAGGGTACGTCAGCTACGTGGAGCGCTGGCTCGACCGGCAGCACTCGCAGCGCATTCTCCAGACCCAGGGCAGCTCGATGGTCTATGGGCCGACGCTCGAGCTCCTGCAGCAGCAGCAGAAGCTGCGGACGTACTACAACTTCGTCAACGTCGACAACGTCAGGTACACGATCAACGGCGAGGAGCGGATGTTCGTCTCCGCCGCGCGCGAGACGCCGCTCTACGAGCCGGTCCCGTGGCTCGCCTACTGGGGCCAGCGTTTCATGATGTTCACCCACGGCTTCGGGCTGGTGATGGCGCCGGTCGGGGAGGTGAACCCCCGGGGCGAAATGAACTACGTCTCCTACGACATCCCGGCCAAGGTGAAGTACCCGCAGCTCGCCCTGACCGAGCCGCGCATCTACTACGGCGAGGGCTCCGCCACGATGGCGTTTTCGAACGTGCACGGGATGAAGGAGCTCGACTACCCGACGGACCAGGACCGCGCCGAGATCTTCCTCCCGCAATCGGAGAAGACCGGCGTGCACATCGATTCCCTGTGGAAGCGGATCGTCTTCGGATGGCGGAGCGGGAAATTCTGGGAGCTCGTGTTCTCAGACCTCATCAAGGACGACACGCGCGCGCACTATTTCCGGACGCCCATCGACCGGCTCGATCGCGTCGCCCCCTTCCTCTTCTACGACTCGAATCCGTACGCGGTCAACGTGGACGGCCGAATCGTCTGGATCGCCAACGCCATGACGACGACCGACCGTTATCCCTACAGTTACCCGGAGGAGCTCGGCGACAAGTCGGACGAGCGGTCGCCGTTTCCGCGCCCGACCCGGATGGTCAACTACATCGAGGACTCTGTGAAGGCCACGGTCGATGCTGCGACCGGGAAGGTCACGTTCTACAAGATCTCGGACTCGCCGGTCGTCAGGACGTGGGCCCGTATCTACCCCGACCTCTTCACCGCGGCCGACAAGATGCCCGCGGGCGTCCGGTCTCAGCTCACGTACCCGATCCAGATGCTCCACATCCAGTTCGACGATCTCTACATCTACTACCACATGAAAGACCCCATGTACTTCTTCAACATGGAAGACATGTGGGACGACGCGGACGAGGTGCTGGGGCCGATCCTGGATACCGGAAAGGCCATCACGTTCTCGATGGAGCCCTACCAGCTGATGCTCGACACCGGCAAGGGGCCGCTCCCGGCCGCGACTCCGCGAGTCCAGTACTCGATGGCGATGGTCTTTACTCCGGAGAAGGCGCTGAATCTCCGCGGCATCCCGATCGTCTACCAGGACGGCGCGGACTACGGGAAGATCACCGTGCTCCAGGTTCCGAAGGGCCAGTACGTGATCGGGCCGGAGCAGGCGGACGCCGCGATCGACCAGGAGCCCGTCATCTCGCAGAACTTCTCCTGGTGGAATCGAAAAGGCACGGAAGTCATCCGGGGGCATACGAGCCTGCTCCTCATCGGAAACGAGTGCCTGTACGTCGAGCCGATCTTCCTGCGCTCACAGCAGAACAACGTCCCGCAGCTCCACAAGGTCGTCGTCGTGATGCGGGGCAAGCCCTTCATGGCGGACTCGCTCGAAGCGGCCGTCAGGGACGCGGTGGCCTGGCATTCGACGCACTCGCCCTCGGAAGTGCCGACGCCGACCGACCGCTCTTCCGCCCGTCCCGCCGCCGTCGCCAGCGCCGGCCGCGGCGGCGAGACGGCCCGCGCCCGCTGATCGACTGAAGAAGAAAGAGGAACGCGCATGGAAGCAGACAGCAGAGTGTTGGACCCCTCGGTCGCCTTGACGTCGACGTCGACCGACGATTCGGGGCCGGGCGGCGAGGCCCGCCAGCTCGACCGCGCGTGGGCGTACCTCTTCTCGTATGTGCTCGCGGCGGTCCTTCTGGGATCGCTCGTCTACTTCTCGGGCGTCTGGAACTTCCTCGCCAACACCCGCCTCCTGTCCGTGATGATCAATACGGGAATCGTCAGCTACCACGACGCCCTGTCGGGCTTCATCAAGGGCGTCCCGGACCTGAAGTACTTCCTGAAGTCACAGGATCCGATCAAGTGGGGGCTCGTCGAGCTCGCCGCCTTCATCTTCCTCATCTTCTGGCTGTTGAAGGCTTACCAGTTTCACGTCTTCGCGCGCTTCTCGGGGATCCAGGGAACTTTCACCCAGCACGCCCGGGCCTACATGGAAGGGATCGGCATCAACCGCCTCGTCCCGTTCAATCTCGGCAACGTCTGGACCGCGAAGATGCTGCGCGGGCAGGGCGTCCCGATCGAGCGATCCGCTCAGGCGATCTTCTTGACCGAGATCTTCGTCGTCTTCGAGATCGTCGTGTACGCGCTCTACGGCCCCTACGGCCTCGGCTGGTCGGTATGGCTGGCGCAGATCTTCTGGGCGCTCGTCATCCTCGGGATCTGCTACTGGATCGCCCGCCCGAGCCCCCTCTACCCGGGCGCCACGATCACGCCGGGGACGCGCCGCGAGGTCGTCGAAGCGTTTCGCGCGCTCGCCCGAAAGCCCGTGACATTCGCCGGGGTGGCCGCTCTTTCTCTGCTGGCCTTCGGCCTCGAGGACATCGGCGCCTACGTCATCGCGATGGCGTTCACCTCAACGCACGTCATTCTGAACGTCAATTTTTCCATCCTTCTGATGGCCGTCGTCGCCGGTTACATAGCGCGGCTGATTCCCATCACCCCGGGCGGGATCGGGCAGTTCGAATGGGGCTTCGCGGCGGCTCTCTATCTCGGCGGGGTCGGGTTCCCCGAGTGCGTGACGATCGCGATCCTCGACAACCTCGTCCGGTACGTTTCGGGGACCCTGCTTCTCGCGTGGGTCTATATCCTGCGGGTGGACTACTCGTTCGAGGTCCTGAAGCGCGTGGAGCCCAAGACGCCGAATATCTAGGCGGGCCGAGGCGCCAGGGCGCGGCCCGCCGATGCGCTAGGTCGCCGGTGCTCCGACGACGAGCGCCTCGAGATTGAGCGCGAGCAGCGAGAACAGGATCGCGGCAAGCGTGACCGGGATGCCGACCCGGATGTAGAGCGAGTACGGGATGTGGACGCCCTTGTCGCGCAGGAGGCGGAACCACATCAGCGCGGCAAGGGACCCGATGGGCAGCATCTTCGGGCCGAGGTCGCCTCCGATCAGCGCCGCGAATGCCAGGAGCCGCTTCTCTCCGCCTCCGAGCGAAAATCCCTGGATCACCCACGCCATCATGTCCGCCGTCGGGTGGTTGTTGATGATCGCCGACGCCGTCCCGGCCACCAGGCCCGTAGACAGGCGCATGCGGGCGAGATCGCCGCCCGAGAGCTGCTGGATGAGGTCACCGAGCGCCGTGGTCACCCCCGCCTGCCGCAGCCCCAGGCCGACGATGAACATCCCGCACAGGAAGATGAGGACGTCCCAGCCGACGCCCTTGACGATCGGCTTCAGGCCCTCCCGCGAGCTCGCGCCATGCACGAGACAGAGGAGCGCGGCGCCTCCGGCGGCGATCAACCAGGTCGGGACCCCGATCGCCGGCCCGGCAAAGAAGCCGACGAGCGTCACGCCGAGAACGATGCCGCAGAGGATCTGTTTCCGGGGGGCGGCGGACGGACGCCTTGGAGGCAGGGGGGGGAAAGTTTTCGGGATCGACGCCCCGAAGAAGAGCCACAGTCCCGCGAAGCTCACCGCGATCGAGACGATGGCGGGCAGGATCATCCATCGCGCGTACTCGACGAATCCGATATGAAAGATGCTGGCGACCACGATGTTGATGGGATTGGCGATCACCAGGCCGCCCACGAGATTGGCGATGTACAGAACGGCGAAGTAGAAGGGGAGCTTGTTCTCCCTGGTCCAGCCGCCGTCGGAGATCCGTTCCACGAGGTGAAACACGAGCGGCGTAAAGATCAGGACCGCCGCGTCGTTGGTGAAGACCGTCCCCAGGATCGTGCCGGTCAGGAAGAGGAGGGAAAAAAGCACGCGGCCGCGTCCGCGAGCCCTCCGCGCGAGCAGATCCGCCAGCTCGCCGAAGAGGCCCGCCCGGTCGGCGACGAGCGTGATCACCATCAGGCTCACGATCGTGACGACGGGGATGAGAAGAAGCCGGGCGGCGGTCAGAAGAATCTCGGGCGGAGCGATCCCGAGAAGGATGGTCAGAGCGGCGCCGATCAGCCCCGCCTGGGCGTGATGGATCCGGTAGCGGCCGATCCGCGGCTGTCCGAGCGACAGACCGACGGTCAGCGCGAGAACCGAGAAAGCGAACATCGGCTGTGTGTGCATGATTCGCGCGAATCTTATCCAAGATGCCGGCGCGTGACCCGTCGGCCCGTCTGAGGAGATCTATCTGTTCCCGCGGCCTCGGACCTCGCGATCCCAGCGGGACATCCATGCCGGTCCCTCGCGCTCGAGAAGCGCCCAGTCGAGGCGCGCCGGCACCAGACGCTTCTGGACGTCCTGCGCCCAGGGCGGCAGGTCTTCGGTCCGCATGTCGGTGCGTGCGGGAAGCCGGTACGCCTCCGCCGCCGCGAGGCGCTGCGCCTCGACGGAGCCGACCCACTCGATGAACGCGCGCGCCGGCTCCGGGTGACGCGCCCCCTGGATCAGGCCGATCGCGTCGTCGATGACCGGAGTGCCGCTCGCCGGAAAGACGAACGCCAGGTCGCGGCTGTGCTTCATCTCGAGCAGGACGTCCGGCAGGTCCCAGACGGTCACCAGGCCTTCGCGCCGCGCGATCCGCTGCACGAGCACCGAAGCGTTCATCTCGTAGGACTTGGTCTGGGAGTCGAGCTTCCGGAGCCATTCGAATCCGGCGTCCGTGTTGCCGGACGATTCGATCGATCGCGCGAGGATGAACCCGAAGATGGCCCGCATCGTTCCCGACGCGAGGGGATGCCGGATGATGATCCTGTTCTTCCAACGAGGGTCGAGCAGGTCGTCCCAGTCCTTCGGCGCCTGATCGGCCGTCACGGCCGCCGAGTTGTAAACGATGACGGCGGGCGTGCGGTACGCGCCGAAGTAGAGGTCTTTCGGGTCGCGCGCCTCCGGAGGGATGGCAGCCCCCCAGGAGGGCCGGTTCGGCTGCAGAAGCCCCTCGCGGGCCCCGCGGAAGAAGATCGTGTCCGGACCTCCGAACCAGACGTCCCCCTGCGGATTCGCCTTCTCGGAGCGGACGCGGTCGTAGACTTCCTGCGATCCCATGTCGAGCCACCGCACGTCTATTTCGGGGTGCGCCTTCTCGTATGTGCGCTCGAGCAGCCCGAGGAGGTCCCGGCCGTGCGGTGAGTAGAGGACGACCGGAGTCCGCTTGTCGCCCCGACAGGAGAGGACGGCAACAACGAGAAGGAGAGACAGCGGCAGGACGCGCGTCGGTGCTCGCCGCTCGCCCTTCGCCTTTCGCCCTTCGCCTCCCTCAGCGCCCATCCGTTCCTCTCCACGCGAGCAGATTCGCGAACAGCCGGTAGGCTCCGGGAACGCCGGCGGGAAGCTCCCGGAAGAAGGCGAGGCCCGTGTAGATGTAGCGTCCCTTTCCGATCTTCGCGGCGAGCAGCGATCCCCGCTGCTCCGCCTCGCCCGGATCGTTCATGGAGAGAAGGGGCGTGTACACCGGAGCCCAGGTGTGCGCGAAGTAAATCCCGCGCTCCTGCACCCAGTCCTCCCAGTCGTGGGGGCCGATCGAATTGGGGGACCGGAAGATCGGGTGCGACGGGTCGAGGATCCTGACCGCCGCCGTCTCGTCGGTCACGCGGTCGATCGGCCGCGCGATCTCGAGCTTCTCGGGCGCGAAGGCGCTCTCCGTGAATCCGAGCTGCTGGTATTGCACGATGAGGAGGCCCCCGCCGCGCACCCAGTCGAGAAGGCGCCCGTTGGCGTTGGCGAGAGCCGGCTCCGTTTCGTACGCGCGCACGCCGAGGACGATCGCGTCGAAACCGGCGAGGCTTCCGTGCTCGAGATCGGCGCCGGAGAGTATGCGGACCGGAACGCCGACCGCCAGAAGAGCCTCGGGCACTCGATCCGACGCGCCGCGGACGTACCCGACCGCGGAGAGCTTCGGCAGCTTCAGGTCGAGCGCCGTCACCGAGACGGCCGCGTCCCTCGGAAACGGCGTGGGCCGGATGTGCTCGTAATCGATGACCCGGACGCCGGCGTTCAACCTCTCGCCCGACGTCAGAACGGCCGTCAGGGAGACCGTGAGCCGTCCCGCGCGGGCGCCCGACGGCGGAGGCCGCAGCTCCATCTCGAGGAACGCGCGGTCGCCCTTCTTCGCCAGCGAGAAGCCGGCCGGGGCGACCGTCCAGCCCGCGGGCGCCTCCGCCTCGACGCGTCCGGAGACCGGGCCGGCGGCGTTCGAGGCGACCGTGACCGAGAAACGCGCGGCGGCGTTTCCGCGCCCGATCGGGAGGACCAGCAGAGGCGGATTCGCGGACACTTCCAGCCGCGGCACGGCGCGCAGGGCGCGGCGGATCTCTCCGAACTCTTCGTCCCGGTAGCGAAACGTCGCCTCGCGCGAAATCGTCACGCGGGAGCCCGCGATCCTGAGCGTTACGGCTGCGGAGAGCGGTGGGGGCCCGAACGGCTCGCCGCGCACGGCGGGCGGCGCAGAGCTCCAGTCGTACATCGCGCCGCGAAGCGGCTGGCGGAGAAAATACGGGACGGTCGAAAGCCCGTCGGCGGGGAGAGAAGCGGAGAGCTTCCATTCCGCGAGAGCGCCCGGACCGACCGGCTTACCCTCCGCCGCCGCCGGCACGGTCCAGCCGTCCGGCGATTCGAGGCCGGCCGACTCGACGGCGATTTCCTCCCGGCCGGCGTTGGAGACCTGGACGGTCACGGGGACGGAATCGCCGGGAGAGCCGGTCTCGCGATCCGCGAGGGCGTCGAGCGCCACGCCCGCCGCCGCCGCGAGCGCGTTCTGAGCGGCGGAGATCTTTTCGTCGAGGACGGCCGCTCCCGCCGCATCGGCCGGGAAGAGAGCGCGCGCCCCTCGGAGCTCCTCCAGAAGCGCCGCGATGGCGGGCACCGAATCGGAAAGCGAGGAGGGGGAGAGGCGGGCGCGCGCCTGCCGGGCGAGTCCGGCGATTCGGGTGAGCCGGGTTTCGAGGTCCCGCCGCCGGGCGGGGTCGCCCGCGCCGGAGGCGAGAGAGGGAAGCTCCGACTCCGTGCCGGCGAACAGGTC
>JALYUA010000240.1 GCA_030854005.1 Acidobacteriota bacterium | reverse complement strand
CCTTCCCGCATTCCTGTAGAGTGCCGACAGGAGAAGCCGCCCGATTGATGGACTCCATTTGACGGAGGAACTATGAAGACGATCAACGCTCTCGCTCTCGCTTTCGCCTTCCTCGCCGCCATCCTCCTCGCTTCCTCGACCGTCTCCGCGCAGACCCCGCCAGCGGGAATTGCTTCCCCGGCCCCGACAGAACTCGACGCCCTCCGCGATTCCCTCGTCGCGATGGAAAAGAAATCCTGGGAAGCCTGGAAAAACCGCGACGGCAGGTTCTTCCAGGATTTCCTCTCGGAAGATCACGTCGAGGTCGGCTTCGGCGGCGTCATCGGCAAGGCTCAGGTCGTCGCAGGCGTCGGAAGCCCCGTCTGCGTCGTGAAGAGCTACGCCGTCGACCGGTTCCGGCTCACCGCGCTCGACGCGAACACGGCCGTCCTGACTTACTACGCGGATCAGGACACCCTCTGCGGCGGCCACCCGGTGCCGAGCCCTGTCTGGGCGACCTCCCTGTACGTCCGGCGCGGCGGGCGGTGGTGGAACGCCCTGTATCAGCAGACGCAGACGGCCCGAAAGTAGCGGGCCGGGAGAGGCGGACGCCTACCGCGCCTCAGGAACCCGCTTCAGAAAGTGGGCCTCCGTGTTGAAGACGCCGTTTTTCCAGTCCACCGCATCGTCGGGCGCGAACAGGAGGTAGAGGTACTTCAGGGTCTCGGCCAGGAAGTAGCTCGGCATGAGATCGCCCTTCTCCTTCGTGACCACGCTCTGAAGGACGGTGTAGCCGTTCTCCGTCCGGCAGTGCGCGACCAGCGAGTCAAAGAACACCCGACCCATCTCCAGGTACCGGGGATCCTTCGTCAGGCGGTAGAGGATGTACGCCGACTCGATGATCTCGGGGCGCAGCGCGTATCCCGGCGACGACGTCTTCATGGCGCGGTAGTCGAGCGTCTCCGGCTCGATGCCGTGGAGGGTCCACATGCGGAAGCAGGACTCTTCGAGGCGGCGCGCGCGGCGAAGCTCGCCGCCAAGCGCCAGGGTTCCGGGAAAGAACGCATGCAGAGCGCCGAACTCCGAGGCGGTGCGCCGGCCCGTTTCCATGTCCGCCTGTCCGTACCAGAGCCCGCCTCCGGCTTCCTCGGAAAGTTGCGCGTTGACGGCCGCGACGCTCTCACGCCACATCCGCTCGCAGTCGCGATCTCCGAAGAGAAGGGAGCTCTTCAACAGATACTCGTAGTAGGAATCGATCCCGCCCCCGACGTGGCTCTCCCGGCTGATCCATGCTCCCGTCTCGACGTCGATCTCTTCGCCCACGAGGCCGAGCGTCGACCGGCGGCGGTAGAGCTCGACCAGGGCGCGCTTCGCCTTTTCGTAGAAGACCGGACGCCCGGTCATGCGCGAGAGCGTTCCGAACTCCAGCAGCAGGGTTCCGATCTCCGCCGGATTCGACTTCGCGCCGGAGACGCGGCCCGTCTTCAGATTGACGTACATCCACGGCATGCCCGTCTTCGACTCGAATGCCGGCAGAAGCCGGTTGCCGAGGTCTTCGGCGAGCGCGAGAAGCCGCCGATCCCCGGTGGCCTGGTACTCGGAGAGCAGACCGCCGAGCAGCCGTATCGTGATCTCGAAGTTCTTGACGGAGATGTCGCGGTCGAAGTCGAGCCTCTCGACGATGAGCGTCTTCGCGCGCTCGGCCTCCGCCTTCAATCCGGCGACGAGGAGCGTGTCGAGCGCGTCCACCGGCGTCATGAGGAGGGATTCGCCGTACCAGTCGCGGGGCGACGCGCTCAACGGTTTCCATTCGTCGTGGCCCCACGCTCCGCGCTCGTAGCCGCCCCACGCGTGAAGAATCTCGGCGCGCACGCGAGAGGTCATCGACGCCCGGTCTAACGGGCGGACCGGAGCAGGCTTTGCCGGAGGAGACGCCGAGCAGGCGCCTCCCAGGAGGATGGCGAGCGCCGCCGGCAGCCCGGTCAATGCCCTCCGCGCGGGGTTCATGGAAGCCCTCCGAGATTCGCAGGTTTGCATGAGCCTGTATAGTTAAAGCACAACTCCATGAAGGGTGAAACCGAGTTTCTGCGGGTCCGCAAGCAGAACGTCGCGGTGGACCTGACTCTCGCGGGCACAGCTCCGCGCGCGGTGGAACTGTTCCTCGCCGACCCGGTCCGGCCCGAAGACCGGCGCAACCAGGTGCTCGCCCTTCTCGAGAAAGGAATGCCGTTTCTTCCCGCCCGGGATCTCGAGAGCGCGCGATGGGAGATCTTCAGCCGCGACGCCGTCCTCTGGGTGCGGATCCGGCTGGCGGACCTAACGACCGGCGACGAGACCGACGAGCTCTTCGACATCCGCCAGAAGGTGTGTGTCGATCTGCGGTCGGCGGAGCCGCTGCAGGGCGAGCTTCTCTGGTCCGCGGAAGAGCGGTCGACACGGGTCACGGACTACATGAACTCCGAAGGCCGCTTTTTTCGCCTCTGGCAGGAGGAGCACGTCCTCCTCGTGAACAAGTCGTACGTTCTCCGGGTCATCGAAGACCCTTAAGGCGGGAGGAAACCCTTGGCGCAGATCGACGCTCTGCTTCAAAGCATGGAGAAATTCGGGGCGCAGGGAGCTTTGCTCTCGAGCGGCGAGAAGGTCCAGCTCGTCTTCCCGACCGGCAAGCGATTCGCGTCCCAGACGACCCCGCACGATTCCCTGGTGAAGCTCGTCGAGGAGATCGTTCCTCCGGGAACCACCCTGAACAAGAATGGCGGGACGACGTTCGTCTATCCGCACAACGGATCCTCCGTGACGATCCGCGTGGACGCGGGCCTGGGCTCCTGGAAGGTGTCGATCGAACCGCGAAGCGCGGACCCGGCCCCGGCGCCGGCCGGAGCGGCGCCCTCGACCGTCTCGGCATCCGCGGCGGCATCCTCGCAGCCGTCGACGTCCGCTCCCGCGCCCGCCTCCGTACCGGCCCCCCCCGCCCCGCTTCCGCCTCCGCCCGCGCGGCCCTCGTACAAGAACGTCCAGGTGGAGTCGGCCATCGAGCGCCTTCTCCTGAAGCTGCTCGAGGTCGGCGCCTCGGACCTTCACCTCTCTTCCGGCGCCGTGCCCTCCGTGCGCGTCCACGGCTCGATCCAGGCCCTGGACGGGTATCCCCCGTTCACCGAAGAGGAGCTGCTCGCGCGGCTGTACGAGATTACGCCGCCGCGCAACCGCGAGGAATACGAGAGGCGCAACGACACCGACTTCGCCCACGCGATTCCGGGCGTGTCGCGTTTCCGCGTGAACCTCTTTCGCGACCGGCACGGACCCGCCGCCGTTTTTCGCGCGATCCCTTACGAGATCCGTTCCCCCGCGGAGATCGGCCTGCCGCCGAGCGTCCTCGAGCTCTGCAACCTGACCAAGGGGCTCGTGCTCGTCACCGGCCCGACCGGATCGGGAAAGTCGACCACCCTTGCAACGCTGATCGACCACATCAACAAGAACCGCACGGATCACATCATCACGATCGAAGACCCGATCGAGTTCGTGCACGAGAACAAGCAGTGCCTCGTGAACCAGCGCGAGGTCCATTCGCACACCGATTCCTTCAAGGACGCTCTGCGCGCTGCGCTCCGCGAGGACCCCGACATCGTCCTGGTCGGCGAAATGCGGGACCTGGAGACAATCGCTATCGCGGTCGAGACGGCGGAGACGGGACATCTCGTCTTCGGGACTCTCCACACGACCACCGCTCCGTCCACTGTCGACCGCATCGTCGACCAGTTCCCCGCCGACCGGCAGGAACAGATCCGGACGATGCTCGCGAGCTCGCTGCGCGGCGTCATCTCGCAGACGCTCTGCAAACGGATCGGCGGCGGCCGTGCGGCGGCCTACGAGATCCTGATCTGCAACGGCGCCGTGTCGAACCTGATCCGCGAGAAGAAGGTCTTCCAGATCTACTCGATCATGCAGACCAGCAAGCAGCAGGGAATGATGACCCTGAACGACTCCCTCCTCACCCTCGTGAAGAACAAGGTCGTGGACTTCAAGGAAGCCTACGCGATGGCGGTCAACAAGACGGAATTCGCCGCGCAGATAACACGGGAAGGGGGCAAAGCCGCGATCGAGGGTTGAGCGTTCAGCATCGAGCGTTGAGCGATCATCCAAAGACTCTCAACCTCGACTCTCAACCCTCGACTTCCCTTACGGCAGCGTGAACTGGCACCCCTGCACGGTCGTCCCGACCGGAACGTTCACGAATGCGTTGTTGCACTTCGGTCCGCTCTCCGACTGCACGGTGACCGCAGTGGCGATCGAGGCCGGCGCGCCCGCCGCGCCGCAGTTGGACGCGGTCAGCATCACGCGGTAGGTTCCCGCGGGCAGCACGCCCTGGAGAAGCACGTGCTCGGTCCGGCTCGCCGTCGACTCGCATCCGGCCGGCAGGTTCGTCCCGACGACCTGGTTGCTCGGGTTGCGGATTTCGACGTCGATGTTGCCCGGTCCGCTCCACGTGATGGCCGCATCGATGAATCGGGCGGGGACGGCCGTTCCGGTCGGGGTCGGCGTGAGAGTTCGGGTGGGCGTGGCGGTGGCCGTCGGAGTGAACGTGCTCGTAGCCCTGGAGCTCTTGTTGTTGCTGGCGATGGCGATCGCGCCGCCGGCGACGGCGACGGCGCCCAGCCCGACGGCCAGGCCGGTGCTCATCCCGGAGCCGGATTTCGCGGCGGCCCCGGCTCCCGGGCCCGCAGCCCCGGAGGAACCGGCGGACCCGGCAGAAGTTGCGAGACTCGTTCCTCCGGCCTTCAGAGCCGCCGCAAGCGCCACCGTCGCGCCCCCGAAGAGGATCACGAAGGCGATGTCGCGGCGATTGAAACCGGGGGGAACGGGGTTCTGCCCGTCGCGGGTGAGCCCGATGGTCAGGCCGGCGCCCTCTTTCCCGACAGGCACTCCCGCCGGAGCGCCTTTGACCTTGCAGGCGTTGCCGGGAACGACGGGCGGCGTGAACTCCCCCACTTCCTTGGCGAGCTCGCGGACGTCGGTCGCTCGGATCTTGTAATCGATCGCCCGCGTCTCCGGCATCGGCCGAGGCAGCACGCCTTCCAGGTTTTCCGGCGCGCCCTTCATGACGGCGTAGTAGAAGTCTTCTGTCCCCGCTGCCTTGAAGTAGACATACCCCTTGTCGAGGTCTTTTCCCGGGGCGACGGCCGCATCCACTTTCGGCGCGTAGTCGGTGTTGACGCATTTCAAGGGATCGTGGCTGATGTCCACGGGAGAGACGGCGGGAGAGGCCGCGAGGGGCGCGGCTTCGAGACCCCCGAACAAGAGTGCCGCCGCGGTCACGATCGCCGCCGCCGCTCGGAAGCGTCCCCGGCTGGAAATCATCGGCGTACCTCTCTCGGGTCCGGCCGCCTCGATTGCACGATGTGCGCGTCGAACCGCTGCGCGCCGACGAGCTCGAGGAAGTACTCCCCGATCAGTCCGTAGGCGCCGAGATCGAAGATCGCCTCATCGCCCGCGGTCACGGAAAGCCGGCGCTCCGCCGCGACTGCCCCGTCTGCTCCGATGAACCGGAGAAAGAGGACCGTCTCGACGCCCTCGCGGTTCGAGACGTGCAGCCACGTCGAGCCGACGCCGGGAAGCACGACGGGCGCGGTGCGCCGCTCCGGATCTGAGGCGTCGAAGGACGCGAGGACTGACGAGCGGCGCTCCACCCGCGTCGCTCCCGATGCCGGCAAGACGTCGAACGTCACGGACTTCGTCGTCGAGCCCGCGCCGCTCGAGGCGACCAGGAACACGGTGTGCGAGCCGGCCGTCAGAAACACGTGCGATGGAGACTGGCGGGTGTCGATCGCGCCGTCCTCGAAGATCCAGAGCCAGCTGGTCGCCTGGGGGGAGCTGGTATCCGTAAAAACGACCGGGGTGCCGACCAGAATAGTCGGCGAAGTGGTGAAGTTCGCGGCGGGGGGCACGGTCTGCAGGGCGACCGGATCGCTCTGCGCGACCGCGCCGGACGTCTCAGGAGAGCATCCGTAGGCGCGCACAAAGGCGGTGATCGGATCGAGCCGGTTCCCCCGCGGAAGCAGAATCGCCGAAAGGCCCGTCGAGAAGACCTCCGGATCGCCGTTGATCCGGACTCCGTAACGAGTAACGGACGCCGCGTTCGAAACGGTCCACGAGACGGCGATGAAGTCCGTCGGGGTAGGAGCGCCTTCTCTCTGCGCGGACGAGATCGTGACGTTCGTCGGAACGGGCAATACTCCGCAAGCGGGGAGCGCGTCGAATCGGACGGGAGTGCTCGGTGGGCTGAAAAGCGCCGGATCCGAACTGCAAGAAGGCTCCGCGCGGACCTCCAGGAAGACGGGGGTCGCGGCCCCGACCACGGGCGCCGTTCCGGTAAAGGTCGTCGACGTCGTCGTCCCGATGCTCGTGAACGTGCCCGGCCCGACGGCCTGCAGGATCCGATAGATGCCCGCGGCGCCGCCGCTCGGTCCCGCCGGGAGCGTGGGATCCCAGGTCAGCGTGTAGGAGGCCCCCGAGGTCACTGAGGTTGTGTCAATCGTCACGCTCGGCGTCTGCGGCCGGGTGCAGGCGCGCCCGACGACCGTCAACCGGACGAGGTTGCTCGGATCGCTGAAGCTCGTGCCGCCGGCACTGCAGAAGGGTTCGGCGCGCACGTAGAAGACGAGCACCGTCCCCGGGACATTCGCCACGACTCCCGAAAAGGACGTCGTCTGCGTGAAGGCCACCGAATGGAACGACGCGCCGCCGTCCGTCGACAGGAAGACTTCGTAGCGTCCGGCCTGCCCGGCGAGGGTGTTGCTCCAGGTCAGCCTGTAGGCGTCGCCGGCCGCCGCCGACGATGGAACGATCGCCAGGTCCCGAATCGCCGGCGGCTTCACGCACAGGCCCACGACCTGGTTCAAAACGGGAGAGGTGCTCCGGCCGAAGCTGCTGTCCCCGCTGTAGAACGCGGTGATGGGGTGGGCTCCGAGCGCGAGGCTCGAAGTCGAAAAAGACGCCTGGTTGGAGACGAGGGTCTGCGTGCCGAGCGGCGTCTGACCGTCGAAGAAAGTCACGGTCCCGGTGGGCGTTCCGGCCCCTGCCGGGAAGCCGACGATCGCGGTGAACGTGACCATCTGACCGACGGAAGACGGGTTCAAGGACGAGAACACGACCGTTGAGGTGAGTGGGTTTCCGGAGGTGTCCGCGCCCGCGGCCCAGGCGAGGCCGACTCCCAGCAGCGCGAACAAGGCGGAACGATTCGCCCTCGCGCGATTCCCGCGCGGAGAGTCGGACGGGGTGCCAGAAACCATGTGGGTCATGAGCCCTCCGCCGATGCGCCTCGGCGCTTCGGGGTGAATTGGCAACGGCTCCGACTGCGGGACAGTCTCGTTTTGGGAAAGTCTCGGTGCCTCAAGCCTATCCGAAAACCTTCCGTTGTCCGCGAACCTTTGAAAGTCGCCCTCGGACGCGGACGCGACGCGGCTCCGGCGCCGTCGTAGCGGGCTCAGGAGGGAAGGCCGGCCGGGCTTTCGCGTTATACAGTCCGCGTCAAACGCTGCTATCCGCGGGGAGCCGTCCCCGTTTCTCTGGAGGACCGATGACACTGCGCTTTTCGTTCGCCGCATTTCTTCTGGCCGCGGCCGCTTCGGCTGCCGCCGCATCTCCGGCGCCGGCGCCTGCGAAGGCCGCTCCCGGAGCGCGCCGGACCGGACATCCCACGCAGGTGACTTCCGTCGAGGGCATCACGGAGTACGCGCTCGACAACGGCCTCCACGTGCTCCTCTTCCCGGACCAGACGAAGCAGACGATCACCGTCAACGTCACCTACATGGTCGGCTCCCGGCACGAGGGATACGGCGAGACCGGGATGGCCCATCTCCTCGAGCACCTGCTCTTCAAGGGCACGCCGAGGCATCCGAACATCCCGCAGGAGCTGACCGCGCACGGCGCCCGCCCGAACGGATCCACACTGTTCGACCGCACCAATTATTTCGAGACGTTTCAGGCGACCGACGACAACCTCCGCTGGGCCCTGGATCTCGAGGCGGACCGGATGGTCCACTCCTTCGTCGCGAAGAAGGACCTCGACAGCGAGATGACGGTCGTCCGTAACGAGTTCGAGCTCGGCGAGAACGATCCCGCGAGCATCCTCGAAGAGCGCGTGCTCTCGACCTCGTACCTCTGGCACAACTACGGCCACTCGACGATCGGAGCGCGCGCGGATCTCGAGAACGTTCCGATCGAGCGCCTGCAGGCATTCTGGCGGACGTACTACCAGCCCGACAACGCGTACCTGCTCGTCGCGGGCAAGTTCGACGAGGCGAAGACTCTCGCCTGGATCGACCAGACGTTCTCGCCGATCCCGCGTCCCACCCGCTCCCTCCAGAAAACCTACACCACGGAACCGACGCAGGACGGCGAGCGCGAAGTCACGCTCCGCCGCGTCGGGGACGTTCAGGCCCTCGCCGTCGCGTATCACGTGACGTCGGCCACGCATCCGGACGGCGCGCCGATCCAGGTCCTCGCGTTCCTCCTCGGCGATACGCCCTCCGGCCGGCTCCACAAGGCCCTGGTCGAGACCAAGAAGGCTTCGGCGGTCGGCGGCTACATGCAGCCGCTGAAGGAGCCCGGTTTCATGATGCTCACCGCCGAGGTGCGCCAGG
>JALYUA010000230.1 GCA_030854005.1 Acidobacteriota bacterium | reverse complement strand
CCCCACGACCCGCGAATGGGTCTGGTTCAACCAGGCACATCTTTTTCACGTTTCGAACGTCGGCTCGGAGACCGGCGACCAGTTGCTCGAAACCTACGGGGAGTCCGGACTACCTCGCAACGCGTATTACGGCGACGGCACCCCGTTCGAAACGGCAGAGCTCGAGCAAATCCGGGAGGCTTATCGTGCGGAGGAGCTTGTCTTCCCGTGGGAGTCGGGAGACGTCCTCATGGTGGACAACATGTTGACCGCGCACGCGCGCAAGCCGTATTCGGGTCCCCGACGAGTCATCGTCGGGATGGCCGAATCCTGGAGCCGGGCGAGCGCATGACAGACGAGACCTTCGAAGGATTTCGCCTTTCTCCCCAGCAGCTCCGTATTTGGGCGCTCCAGGAGCGGGACGGGCCGAAACCCTATCGGACCTGTGGGGAGGCGCGGCTGGAGGGCGTCGTGGATCCCCAGCGCCTCACGCGGGCCTGGGAGGCGGTCGTCTCGCGGCACGAGATCCTTCGGACGACGTTTCGCCGGCTTCCTGGAATGGCCACTCCCCTGCAGGTGATCGACGAGGTCCCCTCGGTCCTGTTCGAAGTAGAGCCGCAGAATTCGCCCGGGACGTTCCGGACGGACGAGTCGGCGCTCGCGGACACTCCCTCCCGGTTGGTGCTGCGCCGTTCCTCTGGAGAATCGACTCTGGCCTTCGATGTCTCAGCGATGTGCGCCGACGGCCCGACAATCGATCGGATCCTGTTCGAAGTCCACCGCGTCTATGCCGGAGATTTCTCGACGAGCGTCGGATCCGCGGAGCCCGTGCTCCAGTACGCGGACGCGGCCGAATGGTGGAATGAATTGCTCGAGAAGCCGGAGTCCGCGGCGGGGCTCGCCTACTGGCGCGGGCTCGATCTCGGGCCCCCCGGCTCCCAGACGCTTTCTTTCGAGAAGAAGGCCGACGGCGGGGCGTTTGACCCTCGACGTCTCCGATGCGAGCTATCGGGAAAATCTTTGGAGGCCATGGCGACGGTCTGCTCGCGCCTCGACGTGACGCCGGGCGCTTTCATGCTCGCATGCTGGCAGGTGTTGCTGCAGAGGCTGACGGGAGAACGGCCCGTCGTCGTCGGATATTCGACCGACGGCCGGCGCATCGCGGAATTGAAGGAAGTTCTGGGACCGTGCGCGCGATATGTGCCGCTCGTCGCGAGGCTCGATGGCGATCCCTCGTTCGGGGAGGCGGCGAGCCGGGTGTCCCGCGATCTGGCCGCGCAGGAGAAGTGGACCGACCTCTTTACATGGGACCTGCAGCCCGCGGCGGCGGGACCCGACGGTCTTCCCTTTTTCGCCTTCGGGTTTGACTACGCGGAAGATGGTCCCACGAGCGCTGGACGGCTCACCTTGTCGCGGGTGATTGACTCGACCTCCGACCGTTTCAGAGTTCGATTGAGCTGCACGCGAACTGACGATCGCCTGACCATCGACCTCGTCTACGACTCGGCGGTCGTGGAGTCCCGGGAAGCGGAGCGACTCCTTGCCCGATTTCTCGAGTGTTTCCGGAGCGCGGTCGAGGATCCCGGGCTTTCGATCGGCCGACTCGAGATCCTTCCCGGCGAGGAGAGACGCCTTCTCCAGGTCGATTGGAACGACACCGATCGTGACTTCGCCGACCGCCGTCCGATCCACGAGCGCTTCGAGGAGCAGGCGGCGCGGGCGCCGGAAAACGTCGCCGTGGTCTGTGGCGACGAAAGGATCACGTTTTCCCGCCTGAACGCTCGTGCCAATCGCATCGCGCACCGCTTGAGGAATGCGGGAGTTCGTCCGGATACCCTGGTCGCTCTTTCGGTTGAGCGCTCCGCCGAGATGGTCGTCGGGCTCCTCGCCATCTGGAAGGCGGGCGGAGCCTACGTGCCGCTCGAACCGTCTCTTCCCGCCGAGAGACTCGCGTTTCTCCTCGAGGACACCGGCGCGGCGTTTCTTGTGACGCGATCCAATCTCGTCGAGCGCTTCCCGGTCGGAAGAGCCCGGACCTTTCTCCTCGACGAGGAGGACGGCGCGGATGAGTCTGCGGAGAACCTCGGTCGCGCGGCCCAACCGGAGCACCTGGCCTACGTCATCTTCACCTCGGGATCGACCGGACGCCCCAAGGGCGTCGCGGTCGAGCACCGGCAGATATCGAACTACGTCAACGGCATTCTCGAAAGGCTCGATCCCCCCGCGCAGGCCGCCTTCGCGACCGTGACGACACTGGCCGCCGACCTCGGAAACACGTCTCTTTTTCCGAGCCTCGCGTCCGGTGGCCGCCTCCACGTGATTCCGGAGCAGCGATCGTCCGATCCGGAGGGCCTGGCGGAGGAATTCGAGCGCGAGCCCGTCGACTACCTGAAAATCGTTCCTTCCCATCTCGCGGCGCTTCTGTCCGGCTCGCGCCCGGAGAAAATCCTTCCGCGTCGTTGCCTGGTACTCGGTGGAGAGTCGTCGAGCTGGGATCTCGTGGAGAGGATTCGCGCCATCGCGCCCGGGTGCCGGGTGTTGAACCACTATGGCCCGACCGAAGCAACGATCGGAGTCACGACATTTGAGATCTCGAGCGATCGGTCGGAAGGACGTTCGGGTGCCGTCCCGGTCGGACGGCCTCTGCCGAATTGCCGGATTTACCTCCTCGACGCGCGCGGCCAGGCCGTCGCCCTCGGAGTGCCGGGCGAGCTGCACATCGCCGGCGCGGGGCTCGCCCGGGGCTATCTAAATCGCCCCGAAATCACCCGCGACCGATTCATCGACACCTCGATCGGTGGCAGGGGAGAGCGGCTCTACCGCACGGGGGACCTCGCCCGCTACCGGGAGGACGGGAACCTCGACCTTCTCGGCCGCACAGACGATCAGGTGAAGCTGCACGGCTTCCGGATCGAGCCCGGGGAGATCGAGTCGGCGCTTCGGCAGCACCCCTCGGTCCGCGAGGCCGTGGTTCTGCCGAGAGAGGTCGCGGGTCTTGGAAAACGTCTCGTCGCCTACGTCGTCGCTCAACGGGGAGAGACCGCGTCGGGGGCCGACCTGCGAACATTCCTTCTCGGCAAGCTTCCCGAGTTCATGCTGCCGGCAGCCTTCGTGCGCTTGCCACGATTGCCGTTGACGCCGAACGGAAAGATCGATCGAACCGCCCTTCCCCTTCCCGAATCCGAACCGCTGCGCCAATCGGAGACGCGAGTGCCGCCCGAGACCCCGGTAGAGAAAATCCTGGCCAAGGTGTGGGCGCAGGTGCTCAAGGTCGAAGCGCCGGGTATCCACGACAACTTCTTCGAGCTCGGCGGAGACTCCATTCTCGCGATTCAGATCATTGCGCGGGCGGCCCGGGAAGGGCTTCGCGTCACGCCTCGGCAGCTGTTCGAGCATCAAACTGTCGCGGAGCTCGCGCGAGTGGCTGACGCTTCGAAAATCACGGTGGGTGAGCAGGGACCCGTGATGGGTTCCGTCCCACTGACTCCCATCCAGAGCTGGTTTTTTGAAAGGAATTTCAAGGAGCCCAATCATTTCAATCAGTCGGTCATGCTCGAGTCGACAGAGCCGCTCGAGGCGCACGTCCTCGAGCGCGCGATGGAGGCCGTGTCGAACCATCACGATGCGCTCCGGCTGCGCTTTGTCCGGGATGCCGGGGGAGTATGGCGGCAGACCAGCGCCGCTCCTTCGGCCGGGTGCTTCGTTTCCATGGTCCGGCTGGACGGATCGGAAGAGTCCGAGAAACGCGTCGAACAAGAGGCTCTTCTCGCCCACACGGGCCTCGACCTGGCAGAGGGTCCCCTGTCCCGAATGGTGCTCTTGGAACGGCCTGGGGAGTCGTCTCGTGTCCTCTGGGTCGTGCACCATCTCGCGGTGGATACCGTCTCCTGGAGGTCCCTGATCGAGGATCTGGAACGAGCCTGTGAGCAAATCCGGGCCGGCCAGACGCCGGCATTTCCTCACAAGACGACCTCGTACAGAGACTGGGCCGTGAACTTGAGCAAGCTCGCCCGCTCCGGCGGTCTCGATGCCGAAGCCGCGTATTGGCTCGCGCGAACGGAGAATCGGCCGGTCGACCTCCCGCGCGATGTGGAAGGTGAGAACACATTCGCTTCCTCCCGCAGCGTCACGGTTGAGCTCTCGGAGGAAGAGACGAAAGCCCTTCTGCAGGACGTTCCGGTGACATATCGGACGCAGATCAACGACGCTCTTCTCACCGCCGTCCTGGATGCCTACCGCCATTGGACAGGGTCCTCCAGGCTCCTGTTGGACCTCGAAGCCCACGGGCGGGAAGACGTCGTTCCCGACGTGGACCTGTCGCGCACCGTCGGCTGGTTCACCTCCCGGTTTCCCGTTCTGCTCGAAAGACCGGAATCGGGAGGCCCGTCCGAGAGGGTAAACGCGACGAAGGAACAGCTCCGAGCGATCCCGCGGCGCGGCATTGGGTACGGAATCCTTCGTTATCTTGCGGCATCGGTCGAAAGCGAAGAACGATGGAAGTCGATCCCCGAACCGGAGGTCAGTTTCAACTATCTCGGACAGATGGACCGCCTTCTCGGCACCGAGTCGACACTTCGATCTCTGCCTTCGGTCGGACCAAGTCGCAGCCCCGTGGCAAACCGCCCTCATCTTCTGTACGTGGAAGGAAAGGTGCAGGGCGGGCGGCTCCGGGTTTCGTGGATCTACAGCGAGAACGTGCATCGCCGTCACACGATCGAAGCCGTGGCGGCGGAATTTCTTCGAGCGCTCCGCGAACTGATCGAGCACGGCCGCTCGGGTCGGGTGGGCGTCTATTCTCCCTCGGATTTCCCCCAGGCGCGCCTGGATCAGAACGAGCTGGATGCCCTGTTCGCGACGATCAATGCGGCGAGGCCCGGAGACCGCCGGTGAGTCGAAGCCAGTTCGAAGATGTTTACGAGCTTTCGCCGATGCAGCAGGGGATGCTGTTCCATACCCTCTACGACCCGTCCGCGAACATTTATCTCGAACAGTCGGTCACGTCGCTGCGCGGACAGCTCGACGACGCCAGGTTCTCGCGGGCGTGGAATGCCGTCGTCGCCCGGCACACGATTCTGAGGACCTCCTTTCACTGGGAGGGACTGCAAAAGCCCGTTCAGGTCGTGTATCCGGCTGCGCCTTTGACGGTCGGAGTCCTGGACTGGAGGGGCCTGGACGCCCAGGCCCAGTCGACTCGGCTGGTGGAGTTGCTCCGCGAGGACCGTGCTAAAGGCTTCGACCTCGCGTCCCCCCCGCTTCTGAGAGTGACAGTGTGTCGAACGGGGGATGACCGCGCCGAATGCGTCTTGACGTTCCAGCATTTGCTGCTGGATCGCTGGTCTCGATTCCTCGTGTTGAAGGAGGTCCTGGCTGAATACGCAGTCGATGGGGGTCGAGAAATCTCTCGCCCCGCTCCGCGGCCTTTCCGCGAATACATCGCCTGGGTTCAGCGTCAGGATCGGAAGGCCTCTGAAGCGTTCTGGCGCGGCGCTCTCGCAGGGTTTCGAACGCCCACTTCCTTGCGATTGGACTCGGGCGTGGCGTCGGCCGCGACGTCCTCTCCCAGGGAAGCGACGCTGAGACTCTCCTCAGAGTTGAGTGAGAAGCTACGGGAATTCGCGCGCCGCAACCGGCTGACTCTGAACACCCTGGTCCAGGGGGCGTGGGCAATCCTCGCGAGCCGCTACAGCTCGGAAGAGGACGTGATCTTCGGCGCGACTGTCTCCGGCCGTCCCCCGGAGCTACCGGACGTGGACACCATGGTCGGTCTCTTCATCAACACTCTGCCCGTGCGCGTTCTCGTTCCCGGGCAGGGTGAAGTTTTCGAGTGGCTGAAGGGGCTTCAGCAGCAACTCGTCGAACTGCGTCAACACGAGCACAGCTCCCTGCTCGACATTCACGGATGGAGCGAGGTGCCGCGGGGCACGCCCCTCTTCGAGAGCCTCGTCGTTTTTGAGAATATCGGCAACGAGGCGGACGCGGAAGTCGGCCGCGGCCCTCTCGTTCTGGAGCGCGTTCGTTCGATCGGCGGCGGCACCAACTATCCCCTGACCCTGATGGCGGCGCCCGGCGACCGGCTCTCGTTCAAGCTTCAGGGCGCGTCGAGCGGCTACGACGACGCCACGCTCGGCCGGATGATCGGGCATCTCGGAAATCTGCTGGGCGAGATGGCGGCCGCAAGCCCGGGCGTCCGGATTTCCAATCTTCGGATCGTGTCGGATGCCGAGAGGCGGCAGCTTCTGGACGAGTGGAATCGTACGGACGCGGACTACCCCCGGGACGCCACCGTACATGGCTTGTTCGAAGAGCAGGCCGGAAGACGCCCGGAAGCCCTGGCTCTCGTCTGCGGTCAGGAGCGCCTGACCTACGGGGAACTCAATCAAAGAGCAAATCGGCTGGCGAGACATCTGGTCAGGCGCGGTGTCGGACCGGAAACACTCGTGGGGGTCTGCGTCGACCGTTCGCCGGAAATGGTCGTGGCGCTCCTCGGCATCCTGAAAGCGGGTGGGGCCTACGTGCCGCTCGATGCCGCATATCCTCCGGCGCGGCTGGAGCTCACGCTCCGGGATGCCGGCGTCCCGCTCGTCGTGACGCAGGAAAAGCTCGAGACGCTTCTGCCGGACGGTTCGTTTGCGAAGGTGCGTGTCGACGCCGACCGCGTAGACATTGAACGGGAGGCTGCCGAGAATCCGGGCCCCCGCGCCTCGCCTGAGAGCCTGGCTTACGTCATCTACACGTCGGGGTCGACGGGCGTTCCCAAGGGCGTAGCGATCGAGCATCACAGCACGGTGGCGCTGCTCTGTTGGGCGAGAGAGGCCTATTCCTCCCACGAACTCGGAGGTGTCCTCGCCTCGACCTCGATCTGTTTCGACCTCTCGGTGTTCGAACTGTTCGCTCCTCTTTCCGCTGGCGGGACGGTCATTCTCGCGGAAAATGCTCTCCATCTTCCCGATCTCCCGGCCGCAGGGGAAGTTCGGTTGGTCAACACGGTGCCCTCCGCGATTGCGCAGCTGGTTGGCATCGGAGCGCTGCCGGATTCGGTGTCGACGGTCAATCTCGCCGGCGAGCCCCTGTCCACCTCCCTCGTGCGGGAGATCCTGCGGTCGGGCAGAGTCGGGCGCGTCTTCGACCTCTACGGGCCGTCGGAGGACACGACGTATTCGACCTGGGGTCTGCGCTCTCCGGAGGGCCCGGCCACCATTGGCCGGCCTCTCCCGAACAAGCGCGCCTATATTCTGGATTCTCGCCTCGAGCCCGTTCCCGTGGGTGTCCCCGGCGACCTGTTCGTTGCGGGCGCCGGGGTGGCGCGCGGATACCTGAACCGGCCGGAGATGACGGCGGAGCGATTCCTGGCCGACCCGTTTCGACCCGGGGCCCGAATGTACCGAACCGGAGATCGCGCTCGTTTTCTGGAGGACGGGCAGATTCAGTTTCTCGGACGACTCGACAACCAGGTCAAGATCCGCGGCTATCGAATCGAGCTCGGAGAAATCGAGCAGGCGCTCTCCGGACATCCCGCCGTGAATACCGCGGTCGTTGTCGCACGCTCGGATGACGGGGCCGATAAACGCCTCGTCGCCTATGTCCAGGCATCCGGCTCGGCGCCTGCCGATGCGCTCGAGCTCCGGGAATTCCTGAGGCGGTCGTTGCCCGCCTACATGCTTCCCTCCCAATTCGTCTCGGTGGAGTCTTTTCCGTTGACCCCGAACGGAAAGATCGATCGAGCTGCACTCCCCGAACCAGGCAGGATCGCCGCCGCCGCGGATCGCTTCGTCGCTCCGGGAAGTCCGGTCGAGCGGGCTCTGGCGGAGATGTGGGAGGAGGTCCTTCGAGTGGAGCGGGTGAGTCTCGGGGATGACTTCTTCGAGCTCGGGGGGCACTCCCTGCTCGCGACCAGCCTCGTCTCGCGAATTCGGCAGCATTTCGACATGGAGCTTCCCCTCCGTGCCCTTTTCGAGAACCCGACGATCGCTTCTCTCGCCGTCGAAATCGAGCGTGAACGGTCGGCGAATCTCTCCGGCACGTCACGAGCCATCGCTCCCATCGGCCGTTCCGCACGCCGAGTGAAAAGCTCCGAGCTCGAGGAGAGCTGAAGAAGTGTCCAGCGCATCTTTTCCGGGCGCGGCGCCGGCGAGCGCGTCCGTTCGAAAGTCGGACGTCGTTCTCTTTCCATGTTCCTTTGCGCAGGAGCGGCTCTGGTTCCTGGACCAGCTCGACCCCTCGTCTCCGCTGTACAACATTTTCGCCTCGCTCCGCCTCGAGGGCGATCTCGACCAAAAAGCCTTCGCGGCGAGCGTTCAGGAGATCGTCCGGCGGCACGAGATCCTGCGGACGACGTTTGCGATGTCTGAGGGGCGTCCGGTTCAGGTGGTCGCGAACGAGCTCAAGATCACGGTCCCGGTCATCGACCTGACCAATCTGCCGCAAGCGGACCGCGATTCAGAGGCACGCCGCCGGGCGATCGAAGAGTCTCAGAGGCCGTATGAGGTCGAAAAGGGGCCTCTTCTCCGCGTCCAGCTCCTCCGGCTGGCGGAGCAGGAGCACGTC
>JALYUA010000281.1 GCA_030854005.1 Acidobacteriota bacterium | reverse complement strand
TGAGTCCGGCGGCGGGAAACCTGCGGCCGGCGACCATTTCTTCGCAAAGCATGAAAAAGAACTCTGAAGCTGCATTCACAATCGGCGCGGTCTCTCGCGCGACCGGGTTTTCTCCTGACATCCTCCGCGTCTGGCAGAAGCGCTACGGTTTCCCGGTCCCCGCACGCAAGCCCTCGGGTCACCGGCTCTACTCCGCCGAGCACGTTCGCCGCCTGCGACAGATTTCCCGCGCGATCTCGCGAGGCCATCGTCCTTCCGAGGTCGTGCGGCTCGAGGAAGGCGACCTGGAGAACCTGCTCGCCGAGGAAGAGGCGGCGTCGTCTCGGGAGCGGTCCGCGGCGCGTCCCATCGCGCTCCTGCTCGACCAGGTGCGGAAACATCGCCGCACCGAGCTGACCGAGGCGCTCCTCGCGGACGCGTCTGCCCTCGGTCCCATCGCGTTTCTCACCCACCGGATCGCGCCCCTGGCCGAGGCGGTTGGCGAGGGGTGGTCGAAAGGGGAGATGTCGATCCATCACGAGCATTTCTTCTCGGAATGCGCCGAAGACGTGCTTCGCAGCATCCGGCTCCCTTACGAACGGGCGGCGCGCGGTCCGGTGATTCTGCTGGCCACCCTGTCCGGCGAGACGCATCGCCTGGGGCTCCAGATGGCCGCGCTGGTGACCGCGGCCGCCGGGTTGAGGCCTCACGTCCTCGGCACCGACACGCCCGTTCGTGAGATCGCGGACGCCTGGGTGCTGCGGAATGCTTCGGCCATCGGACTGTCGGTCTCGATCTCGACGGGTGGCGCGTCCGTGCACCGGGAGCTCGAGACACTCCGGCAGGCCGTGCCCTCCCATGTCCCGATCTTCGTTGGTGGCAAGGGGGCGCGCCGGAGCCACCCCCCTGCGGGCGTTGCGGTCGTCGAGGATTTCGAGCGCCTCGCCGACTGGATGCGGAGTCTCCGATCCGCGCGGTCAGCTTGACGCGATTCCGGGAGAAACTGCTCCGGCTGGACCGCCGGGCGACGCTCGAGGTCCGGAGGCTGCACGGTCCCGCGCGCGACCGGCTCCTCCGCCGCGTCAGCTTCCTCGGCGGCCCTCGTTTTGTGATTCCAGCGACGATCGCCGCCGCGGCCGGGATCCTCGCCGCCGGCGAGGGCAGGCTCGCCGCGGTCTTTGGAACGGCGGTTCTCGGCGGGCGGGCCCTCAGCCCGCTGCTGAAATGGCGGTTCCGCCGGGCGCGGCCCGACCTTTGGCCGGCGCTGGAAACCGAGAAAAGCCACAGCTTTCCGAGCACCCACTCCACGATGGGCGCGGTGTTCTTCGGAGGCCTCTCCTCCGTCGTCTTCCGTCTCACGCCGGATATCGCCTGGCGCGGCGGAGTCGTCCTCCTCTCCGTCCTGGCGGTCGCAGCAATAGCTTTCTCTCGCGTCTACCTCGGAGCTCACTGGCTATCCGACGTCGCCGGCGGCGTGGCCCTCGGCCTCTGCTGGCTGCTTCTTTGGACGCTCGTCTGCCGGCCTCTGCTCGACCGGTCCTCCCCGGCAGCGGGCCCCCGAGCTCCCCGGGCCGTTTCCGGAGGGCCCGGCCGGGCGGCGAGCCCTTCTCGCGGCCGTGCACGCGTCTTGCTGCTGCCCCTTACGGACTCCAGAACCGACCGGAGGGCGAATGGACAGTCATCGGGATTTCTCTCCAACATCCGGCCCTTCGCCGGCGCCTGACCCTCCGTCTTCGACGACGGGCGTTCTGCTCGCCAACCCGCGCTCCGGAACTTCGGACGACGGCGATGAGAAAGACCTTCGCGCCGCGGCCGTCGAGGCGGGCCTGGAAGTCTTGGAGCTCGCCCCCGGTCTCGACGTCCGAGGTTTGATCGAGCGACGCCGCGCGGCGGGAACGAAGCTCTTCGTCGTCGCGGGCGGCGACGGGTCGATCCATTCTGCAGCGCAAGCCCTCGTCGGGACGGATGCGACGCTGGCCGTCATTCCGATGGGATCCATGAACCATTTCGCGCGCGATGTCGGCCTGCCGCTCGCCTGGAGGGAGGCGCTCGAGGTCGCAGTGTCGGGCAAGACCAGGGAAATCGACGTCGGGAGGATCAACGACCGGTATTTTCTGAACAACGTCCTGATCGGCGTGTACGTTCGAATCTCCGAGTACCGGGAGCGCTACCGGGGGCGAGTCGGAAAATGGAGGGCGTACCTTCAGGGGATCCGAATGGCCCTCCGGCATTTTCCCGACGTGGCGCTTTTCGTCGAATCGCCGGAGGGCACGTCGAGGGTCCGGACCCAGATGTTCACCGTCTCGGTCGGCCTGGACGACCTTTCGCGCCTGGGTTTCCTCGCGCCGCGGGCCGACTTCGACGCCGGAACCCTGCACGTCTACTGGCTGCCGTTTCTGACGCGCGGCGCGTTTGCCCTCGCGATGGCCCGCTACGTTCTCGGAGTGGCGGAGACGTTCGGGGACTTCGAGTCGCTCGCGACGCCCCGCCTGCGGCTCGATTCGCCGCGCCGCCGGATCCAGGTCGCCACGGACGGGGAGCTGTCCTGGCTGGTGCCGCCGATCGAGGTCGCGGTCGTCGCCGCGGGCCTCCGCGTCAGGGTGCCGTGAGAGCGATGACTTGCCGTTTCGCCCAGCCCGCCTCCGTGTGCTCGAAGAGCTGCTCCTCGAGCGGGACGAAGGTCTCCGACTCGCGGAGGAACGTGTAGCGCCGGACATCGAGCAGAGGCTTCGCGATCCGGATCCAGTTGAACGAGTTCGTCTCGCCTCGTGCGCGCGTCGACGTGGCCGTGCCCGCCGTGAGAAACAGCGCGGAGTGGCCCGCGATTCGGTATCGCGCCGCCGTCTGGCCGGAGTGGCTTCGGTGGACGTGCCCGGCCAGAAAGAGGTCCGTCCCGCACTCCGCGAGGACTTCCATCGCCATGCGCGCGCGCCCGACGATGTCGCGCGCGTTCGCGCCCTCCGGCAGATCGAACGGGTGGTGCGTGGCGACGATCCGCGTGATCCCCGGGCCCGACGCGCGAAACCGCGCATGGGCGCGCCGGGCCTGATCCCGGTTGACGCGGCCGAATTTCGTGGTCCATGACCGGGCCGTGTTGATCCCGACGACGGCGAGCTCGTCGTCGGAGTACCACGGTTCGAGATCGTCGGTGATGTAACGGCGGAAGAGGCGAAACGGATGGTGGAAACGCGCCAGCACGCGGTAGAGCGGCACATCGTGATTGCCCGGAACCACGATCTGCGGTCTGGGTAGGGTGTCGAGAAACTCGCGGACCTCCTGGAACTGGCGGCGTCGCGCGCGCTGGGTGAGATCTCCCGTGACGACGACGAGGTCCGGAGAGAGCTCCGTGATTGCCCTTCGCAGCGGCTCCAGGGTCGCCGGATCCACGCGCCCGAAATGCAGGTCCGAGATGTGCGCGATGGTTTTCATGGGTCTTTAAGTACCGGGTGCAATTCAAGCGCCACCGGAGGGACCTCATGGGAGCGGTTCTTTAACGGCAAGTCGGCTCGCCGCCTGAATGGGCGGGAAGTCCCGCTGCACCCGCAGTGCCGATTTTGGCGCGAGCTTCCTTTCTCAGCCACCTGGCTGTCTCAGACTGGCCCCGCCACGAGTGACCGGGTCTCTCGATCGCCTCCGCTACGGTCGTAGTCGCCGAGGAGCGACCCGTAGCGTGGATCCCGAGCGAAAAGTCCGGCTGTCGACTCGCCTTCGAGCACGGAGTCCTTTCATCGGTTTAAGAGGCCATATCGCTATGAACTTCGCGACGAATTTACAGAACGTTCGTTCTTCGTTGACTCCTCCGCTTTACAACTCGCGTTCCAAACAGGAGGAAGAGACGTGATGAAGGAACGCTTCGGGAAATCGGTCGTCGTCCTCGCGGCGATGGGATTTTGTCTTCTGCTGATGTCTCGTCCCGCGGGCGCTCAAATTACCCCTGCAGAGGGATACACGCCTCCCGATGACGCGGCCAAAGTCAACGTCGGCGGCACGCTCTTTCTGGACTACACGTATCAGGACGTTCCGACCGGCAAGGACGCGGACGGGAACGTGATTCATTCAAACGCCTTCAACGTCGGCCGCGCCTACATCAACATCACGGGGCAGATCAATCATCTGATTGCATTTCGGATCACGCCGGACGTCACCCGCCAGACGTTTTCCGCGGGCACCTCGGGAGCGTCGCTCAATACGAGCGGCAACATCGTTTACCGGGTCAAGTACGCCTACGGACAGCTGAATTTCGACGATTTCACGACCAGGGGATCCTGGCTGCGAATCGGGGCGCAGCAGACTCCCTGGGTGGATTTCATCGACGGAATCTACCGATACCGGTTTCAGGGCACGACGTTCGAAGATCGGGAGACTTTTCTGTCCTCGTCGGATCTGGGCCTTTCGGTCCACTGGAACATGCCGATGAATTACGGCGATGTGCACGTCGGTGTCTACAATGGCGACACCTATACCGCTCCGGAGGCGAACGATCAAAAGGCGTTCCAGGCGCGCGTCACGGTTCGGCCCGCGCCCGGTGTCGCGGTCGTGCGTGGTCTCCGGATCACCGGTTTCTACGACGGGGATCACTACCAGAAGGACGCCGAACGGAAGCGAGCGATCGGGGCGGTCACGTTCGAGCACCCGTACTTCAACGTCGGAGTTCACTACCTCGATGCGAAAGACCGGACTTCGCGCACGAAAGCGTTCTCGACGCACGCGGCGGGCTGGTCGGCATGGGTCACCCCGCGAACTCCTTTTGGTCTCGAGGCGCTGCTCCGTTACGACGAGCTGAAGCCCAACAAGGACAACAACACGCTCGACCCGAACGGAAAGAAGAAGCGGTTCATCGGGGGCCTCGCTTACTGGTTTCCAGTTACCAAGGCGGGAATCTCGTCCGCGTTGCTCGCCGATTACGAGAACGTCAAGTACGAGAACTTCGCGCCCACGAACGTGAACAACAGGCCGGAGGAGAAGCGGTACGCGCTCCACACGCTTTTCAACTTCTAATTCACGTCGAATTCACGCCGATTTAACGACCGAAATTCATCTTCTTCACTGAGGTGAGCGAATGAAAATCCTGCGACTCCTGGTCCTGTCGGCGACCGTCCTCGCCGCCCTCGTTTTGCCGGCATTCGCCGAGAACGTTCAGATCAACGGCGCGGGGGCGACCTTTCCGTTCCCGATCTATTCGAAGTGGTTCTCCGAGTACAACAAGCTCCACCCAGAAGTGCAGATCAATTACCAGTCGATCGGGTCCGGCGGCGGCATCCGACAGCTCACGAACCAGACGGTCTTTTTCGGCGCGACCGACGGGCCGATGACGGTCGATCAGATGCAGCAGGCGGGCGGCAAGGTGCTGCACTTGCCGACCGTCCTTGGAGGGGTCGTTCCCGTGTTCAACGTCCCCGGAGTGGATGCGCAGCTGAAGTTCTCCGGCAAGGTCCTCGCGGACATCATCCTGGGCAAGGTCAACAAGTGGAACGACGTTGCGATCACTGCATTGAACCCCGGCGTCAAGCTGCCGGGCACGGACATTACGGTGTGCCATCGGTCGGACGGTTCCGGGACGACCTACATCTTTGTTGACTACCTCTCCAAGGTTTCGCCCGACTTCAAGAAGACCGTCGGCGTCGCGACCTCGGTCAACTGGCCGGTCGGCGTCGGAGGAAAGGGTAACGAGGGAGTTGCGGGGCTCGTGAAGCAGACGCCGGGTTCCATCGGTTACGTCGAGCTGATCTACGCCATTCAGAACAAGATCGACTACGGTTCCGTGCAGAACATGGCCGGGGAGTTCGTTCGGGCATCCGTCGAATCGGTGACGGCCGCGGCCGCAGCAGCCTCGGCCGCCATGCCGGCGGATTTCCGGGTCTCGATTACGAACGCTCCGGGCGCGGGCGTCTATCCGATCTCGTCCTTCACCTGGCTTCTGTTCTACGAGAGCCCCAAGGACAAGCAGCGGGCGAAGATCATGAAGGACTTCACGAGGTGGGCGCTCACCGACGGGCAGAAATACGCCCCGGAGCTCGGTTATTCGCCCCTTCCAGAGCCTGTCGTCAAGCTCGAGCTCAAGGCCCTCGACCGAATCAAGGCCTGATCGCTTGGCTGCTCGCAGGATCCCGTCCTCGCAAAGGGGCGCCGACGACCGGGGCTTTCGCGTGGGGACGGGATTCTTCGCTCTTCTGGTGGTGCTGCTCGTCACCGGTATCGGCTTCGAGCTTTTTCGGACGTCGCATCTCACGATCGCGAAGTTCGGCTTCAATTTCTGGCGCACCAGGACCTGGGACCCCGTCTCGGGGGAGTTCGGCGCGCTGCCCTTCATCTGGGGGACTCTCTATTCTTCGGCTCTCGCAATGCTCATTTCGACGCCGATCGCCATCGGGATCGCGATCTTCCTGTCGGAGCTTTCTCCAGGGCCCCTCCGGACGCCGCTGACGTTTTTGACCGAGCTTCTCGCCGCGATCCCGTCGATCGTGTATGGGCTGTGGGGGATCTTCGTGCTGGTCCCCCTCGTGAGGAGCCTCGAAGTCGGAACGCCGGCCTGGCTGAAAAAGGTCCCTCTCTTCTCCGGTCCTCCGCTCGGCGTCGGGATGCTGTCGGCCGCCCTCATTCTCGCGATCATGGTGATTCCATTCAGCTCTTCCGTGGCCCGGGAGGTCCTGAGAGCCGTGCCCGCGACGCAGCGCGAAGCCGCGTACGCTCTGGGCGCAACGCGCTGGGAGGCGATCCGGGCCGCGCTCTACTATGGCCGCACGGGGATTCTCGGGGCCGTCATGCTCGGTTTCGGCCGCGCGCTCGGCGAGACGATGGCCGTCACGATGGTGATCGGCAACAATCCCCAGGTGAGCGCCTCGCTCTTTGCGCCCCAGCACACGATGGCGGCCGTCATCGCCAACGAGTTCACGGAGGCGGCGGACGATCTCTACCTGTCGGCCTTAGTCGAGATCGGGCTCGTCCTCTTCGTGCTGACCATCGTCATCAACGGAATCTCGCGGCTCCTGATCTGGCGGACGGGCAGGGTGGTCATCGCGAAAGAAGATGCCGTGGCGTCTCCTCTCGCCGCCTCCGGAGTCAGCGCGTGAGTCGGTCCCGCCGCCGGAGGCTCTTCTCCAACCTCATCGTCTTCCTGTGCGCTGCCGCGGTCGTCATCGCCCTCATACCTCTTGCCTTCATTTTCTTCTACGTCATCAAACAAGGGTTTTCTTCCCTGAACTGGGATTTCTTCACGAAGATGCCGAAGCCCGTGGGCGAGACGGGCGGGGGGATGGCCAACGCGATTGTGGGAACGCTGATGCTGATTGGAATCGCGTCCGCGCTCGCGATTCCGGTCGGCATGATGTGCGGCATCTATCTGGCGGAATACGCGGCCGGCAAGTTCGCGTCCTTCGTGCGCTTCACGGCCGACGTTTTGAACGGCGTCCCTTCGATCGTGATCGGGATCTTCGCCTACGGGCTGGCTGTCATGCCGTTCAAGAGGTTCAGCGCCCTGGCCGGCGGGATGGCGCTCGGTTTCATGATGATTCCGATCATCGCGCGGACGACCGAGGAGCTTCTGAAGCTCGTTCCCTCGAGCCTCCGTGAGGGCGCCCTCGCGCTCGGCGCGAGCCGCGCGCGCGCATCCTTTTCGGTCATGGTTCCGGCCGCGCTTCCCGGAATCATGACCGGAATCCTGGTCGCACTGGCCCGCATCGCGGGGGAAACCGCTCCTCTTCTCTTCACGTCGTTCAACAACCGTTTTTTCACCACCCGGCTCGATCAGCCGATCGCATCGCTCACCGTTCAGGTCTACACCTACGCCATCTCTCCCTACGACGACTGGCATCGCCAGGCCTGGGCGGGCGCCCTCGTCCTGGTCGGGGTGGTCTTCGTCTTTTCCGTTCTCGCCCGCGTCGTCACGAGAAGGCTCGAAAGGATGCATCGCACATGAACGAAACGATGACTCCTCCGCCTTCGGAGACCGTGATCCGGCCCGGCTCCTTTCCCACGGCCCACGAACCGATGGCTCCCTCGAAGACTTCGGAGCCCGTGCGCATGGAGACGAAAGATCTCGACTTTTTCTACGGTCCCAAACAGGCCCTGTTCGAGATCTCGCTCAAGATCCCCGAGAAGTCCGTCACGGCGTTCATCGGCCCTTCCGGATGCGGGAAGTCGACGTATCTGCGCTGCCTGAACCGCATGAACGACATCATCCCGGACACGCGGGTCGAGGGGGAAGTTCTCCTGGACGGCGAGGACATCTATCGCGGCGGCACCGACGTCGTGGGCCTTCGGCGCCGCGTCGGGATGGTCTTCCAGAAATCCAATCCGTTTCCCAAGTCCATCTTCGACAACGTCGCCTACGGGCTCAAGATCAACGGGATCGGGAAGCGCTCCGAGATGCCGGAGCGCGTCGAGAACGCCCTTCGCGGCTCGGCTCTCTGGGACGAGGTCAAGGACCGCCTCCACACGTCCGCCCTGGGGCTCTCCGGAGGACAGCAGCAGCGCCTCTGCATCGCGCGGGCCCTCGCCGTCGAGCCCGAGGTGCTCCTGATGGACGAGCCGGCGTCGGCTCTCGACCCGATCGCGACCCAGAAGATCGAAGAGCTCATCTACACGCTGAAGCGGGACTACACGATCGTCATCGTCACGCACAACATGCAGCAGGCCGCACGGGTCTCCGAGCGGACCGCGTTTTTCATGCTCGGGCGCCTGGTGGAGCACGACAGGACCGAAAAGATCTTCACGAACCCCGGCCAGAAGATCACGGAGGACTACATCACCGGCCGGTTCGGTTAACCTCGAAGGAGATCTCATGCGTACGACGACCTCTCGCAAAGCGGCCGCCCGGCCGGCCCGGGACGGCGGACCCGCGACCATCAAGAGAATCGCTCTCGTCGAAGACGACGCCGACATCGCGTATACCATCCGGCTCAATCTCCGAAAGGAGAAGCGTTACCAGGTTGAGCACTACGTCTCAGGACTGGCAGCTCTGGCGGCGATGGAGGAGAAACCCTTCGACCTCGTGATTCTCGATCTGAACTTGCCCGACATCGACGGGCTCGCGGTCTGCCGGGAGCTGCGCCGCGGAAACGAAACGCGCAAGGTGCCGATCATCATGCTCACGGCGCGCGTCGAGGAGCGAGACAAGCTGCTCGGGTTCGAGATCGGGGCGGACGACTACATCACCAAGCCGTTTTCCATGCGGGAACTTCTGGCCCGCATTCATGCGCACCTTCGCCGCGTCGCTTCCTTCGAAACGTCGGAGGACGAGGTCTACACGGACGGCGGTCTCACCGTCGACCGCGCGCGCTTCGAGGCCCGTCTCGACGGAGAACGCGTCCACCTGACCAAGAAAGAGTTCGACCTGCTCTGGATGCTCATCGTGAATCGCGGCCGGGTCGTCACGCGGGATTCGATTCTCGCCCGGCTGTGGGACTACGACGCGGACGTGGAGACGCGGACCGTGGACGTCCACATCCGCTCGCTCCGCCGCAAGCTGGGCGACGAGCGGATCGAGACCGTCGTCGGACTTGGATATCGGTATGGAGACGCGGGGAAGGAGGGCGGCACGGCGTAGGCGGACGAGCGTTCCGGCACGCTTCCGCCAGAGAGTGTCGCTCTTCTCTCCATGAGGCTCGGCTCCCGATTCACAACGCTCTTCGGTGTTCTGGCCGGAGCCGCTGCGATCCTTCTGATCGTCCTGCTCGACGCGACGGTCCGCAAGGCCACGGAGGACCGGATTCTCGAGCGCGTCTCCCGCGAAGCGGATCACCTCGCGCAGGACTGGCAGCGATGGGCGTCGCAAAAACCGGAGGACGCCGACACGCTGCTCCGGGAAGCCGCGACGCGCCTGAACTGCAGGATCACGATCGTAGCCATCGACGGACGCGTTCTTCACGATACCGACCTGCCCGCCGACAAGGTGCCCGCGATGGAGAACCACGCCGCCCGGCCCGAAGTCCAGGGTGCCCGCCAGAACGGGACGGGCGTGGCGCGCCGCTTCTCGACCACGGAAAACGAAAACCGGATTTACTTCGCGAAGGCGATCCCGGGAGGCGAGGTGATTCGTGTGTCGGTCTCGGTCGCTGGGGTCGAAGCGATTGAACAAGCCTACATCTGGACGACGCGCCTGGCGATTCTCGCAACCTGCCTACTCCTCTTTCTGATTGGCGCGACGGCCGCGCGGAGGTTCTCCGACCCGATCGCGTCGCTGACGGCGGCGGCCCATGCCATCGCGGCCGGCGACCATGGACGGGACCTGCCCGGCGCGGGGAGCGAGGAGGTCCAGCTCCTCGCCGCGGCCTTTCAGAGGATGAAGAACTCCCTGGCGCGTGCGGTGGAAAAGGCGGAAGCCGAAAGGCGTCTCACGGCGACTGTTCTCGAGCGGCTCCCGGACGGCCTCGTGGTCGTGGACGAACGCCTCCATGTCCTGGAATCGAACGTTCGCTTTGCCCGCATGATCGGAGTCCCCGCGCCGGCCGGGCGGGCGCTGTATGACCTCCTGCGGCGCCGCGATCTGTACGACGTTTTCGGAGAGACGCTCGCGGCAAACGAGATCCGCGAGAAAACGGTTCGCCTGGGGGACGAGATCGTCTGGCACGTCACGGTGGTCGCCCTGCCGCCCGGGTCCAGGGCGGCGGCGGTCGGAGTGCTTCGCGATGTGACGCGAGTCGAAAGGACGGAATCGATGCGTCGGACCTTCGTAGCCGACGTGTCGCACGAGCTTCGGACGCCGATCGCATCGATCGCGGCCGCGGCCGAGACGCTGGCGGACGCCGACCCCAATCCGGCCGAAGCCGCGCACCTGCTCGACCTCATTCAGCGGCAATCGGACCGGATGCGGGAGCTGATCGACGACCTGATGGATCTCGCCCAGATCGAAAGCGGCGCGGTCGAGCTGGCGAGTTCGGAAGTCGGGTTGGAAGAGCTGTTGCGGGAGACGGCGGCAGACTTCGCAGCCGCCGTGGCGGAGAAGAAGATCGAGATCCACGTGCAGGCGGAGGGCGGCCTCTTGATCGCGGGCGACCGGCGCCGGCTGTCTCAGGTGGTGCGCAACCTGATCGACAACGCCATCAAGTTCTCGCCGGAGGCGGGTGTCGTCACGCTTCAGGCAGCGCTCGAGCCCGGTGGAGTCAGCCTGTCGGTCTCCGATAGCGGGCCTGGGATACCGCGGTCCGAGCAGGACAAGATCTTTCAGCGGTTCTACCAGGTCGACCGCTCCCGCTCGAAGTCGCGTCCCGGGACAGGCCTCGGCCTTGCGATCGTCAAGCACATCATCCAGCTCCACGGCGGGTCCATCGAAGTCGAGAGCGCGCTGGGCCGCGGAAGCACGTTCCGGATCCACCTGCCCGCTCCGGGTTCAAAGTCCGCCCCCCTTTCATAGAGAGACGTCCGGCAGACACGCTCCGAACGAATTCGTGGTCACGCCGGTTCGAGGCGGCGACCTCCCCCGAGAGTAAGAACGGTGTTGAGGCTGCGATAGCATGCCGCCGACTTTTCCGGAGGCCATGTGTTCAATATTCTTCCCCGCGAGGAGAAGTACTTCGACCAGTTCTCGGAGCTGGCGCGCCGCATCCACGAGAGCGCGCGCATGCTGGCTCGTTTCTTCAGCGGCGAGTCTCCTGTCGCCGGGGTCGCCGACCAGATCAAGAGGCTGGAACACGAGTGCGACGAGATCTCCCACCAGATCCTCCGCGGGATCGACCGGACGTTCATCACGCCGATCGACCGGGAAGACATCCACCGGCTCGCGGTCCGCCTCGACGACGTCATCGACCTGATCGACGGCACCGTCCGCCGGCTCGTGCTTTACAACATCACCGAGCCAACGCCCCTGTCCAAGCGTCTCGCCCAGGTGATCGTCACCGTCACCGGCGAGCTCGTCGAGGCCGTCGCGGATCTCAGGACACAGAAGGGCGTGATCGAGCACTGCATCCGGATCAAGCAGCTCGAGAACGAGGGAGACGTGGCGTATCACGAGGCCGTCGCTTCCCTGTTTCGCGGAGGGATCGATCCGATCGAAGTCATCAAGTGGAAGGACGTCTACGAGAACCTGGAAGCGACGATCGACCAGGTCGAAGGCGTCGCGCACGTGCTCGAGAGCGTCGTTCTCAAGCATTCGTGACGCCCGCTCGATGATGCCGTTTCTCTCCCTTGGCGACGGGCGCCCGCGGGGGCGCGGATGATCTTCATCCTTGCGATCATCGGGGTGGCGCTCGTCTTCGACTTCATCAACGGGATGCACGACTCGGCGAACTCGATCGCCACGGTCGTGTCGACGCGCGTTCTCTCGCCGCTGATGGCGGTCTTCTGGGCCGCCTTCTTCAACTTCGTCGCGGCTTTCGTCTTCGGGACGGCGGTCGCGAAGACGATCGGGTCCGGCCTGATCGACGTGAACGTCGTCAACTCGAACGTCGTGCTCGGCGGGCTGCTCGGAGCCATCCTCTGGAACCTCATTACCTGGTACTTCGGCATTCCGTCGTCGTCCTCGCACGCCCTGATCGGCGGATACTCCGGCGCCGCGATCGCGCGCGTCGGCATCAAGGCGATCGTGCCGGGCGCCGCATGGGTGAAGACGCTCTCCTTCATCGTTCTTTCCCCGCTCATCGGGATGATCTTCGGGTTTGGCCTGATGGTCGCGGTCTCCTGGACGTTCCGGAAAGCCGCGTACGCATCGGTCGACCGCTGGTTCCGCCGGGCGCAGCTCGTCTCCGCGGCGTTCTTTTCGCTGTCTCACGGAACGAACGACGCCCAGAAGACGATGGGGATCATCGCCGGGCTTCTCGTCGCCAACCGGACTGTGTTCGCCGATCCCTCCTCGTCGCTTCACTTCATGTATCTGCCGGACGTCAAGACGATCCCTATCTGGATCGTGCTCGCCGCCCATGCGGCGATAGCGCTCGGGACGCTGACGGGCGGCTGGAGGATCGTTCGAACGATGGGCAGCCGGCTCACGAAGTTGAAGCCTTTCTCGGGGTTCTGCGCCGAGACCGGAGGGGCGCTGACCGTCCTCATCGCGTCGATCTGGGGCATTCCCGTGTCGACGACGCATACGATCACGGGCTCCATCATCGGCGTCGGAGCGACATCGCGCTTCTCCGCCGTCCGATGGGGCGTCGCGACGCAGATCGTCTATGCGTGGGTCCTGACCATCCCGATGGCCGGCGCGATCGGAGCGCTCTCGTACGGCATCCTCTCGGCGTTCTGACGGCCGCCTCCCGCAAATCCAGCGCGGCCGTCCGTCCGTATACGATTCGACGAGGAGAAAGTCATGAGAACAGCCGCGACCCGCGCATCGCTCTTCTGCGCTCTTCTGGCCGGGTGGGGTCTTTCTGCGATCGGCGCCGCGGCGGCCCCGGACAACGCCGTGTTCGATGCGATCCTCCAGGCGCGGGCGCGCAACGGAGGGTTCGACTACGCGGGGGCGACGGGGCAGGACAAGAAACGGCTCGCGGCGTATCTCGCGAACATTGGCGACGCCGATCCGTCGAAGATGTCGCCGGACGAGAAGAAGGCGTTCTACATCAACGCCTACAACGCGTGCGCCATCGCGACGGTCCTCGACCGCTACCCGACGAAGAGCATCCTCGACATCGACGGCGCCTTCAAGAAAGTGACCCACAAGGTGGGCGGGGAGATGCTGACGCTCGACGCGATCGAGAACAAGCTCCGCGAGGACAAGGACGCGCGGATCCACTTTGCGATCGTCTGCGCGTCGAAGTCCTGCCCGCCGCTGGCCGGCAGGGCCTACACGGCGGCCGGGTTGTCCGCCGAGCTCGACCGGCAGGGGCGCGCGTTCGTGAACGACGCCTCGAAGAACTCGATCGACCGCCAGAAGGGGAAGGTTTCCCTGTCGAAGATCTTCTTCTGGAATCGCAAAGAGTTCGAGCGCGACGGCGGCGGCTCCCTCGTGAAAGACGTGGCGAAATTTCTTTCGGATCCCGCGGCGGCCGCCTGGCTCGCGAGCTTTGCCTCCGAACCGGAGTTCCTGGAGTACGACTGGAGCCTCAACCAGCCTTGATTCCTCGGTATCCCGCCAAAAAGAAGGCCCCCCTTGCGGAGGGCCGAGGAGGAGATCAGGTGTGTTCTCCCGTTGATACGGACCTCCCCTCCCGTTCGTTGAGGCCCTTCGATCGCGGGCGAGCCGGCGGCCGCCTGCGGTGATCCGGCTCATTTTGAAGGCCGGGCGGGACGCGTCGGTCCGCCGGAGGCACCCCTGGCTCTTTTCGGGGGCGGTGGCCCGCCGGGAGGGCGACGGCGGCGACGGTTGGGCGGAAGTCTTCTCGGCGGGCGGAGAACGGCTCGCCGCCGGCGCTTATTCGCCGGAATCGCAGATCCTGGCGAGGCTCTGGGTCTTCGGAGAGGCGCCGCCGGACCCGGGTCTCGCCGGCCTGCGGTTCGATTCGGCCCGGAGTCTGCGGGCCGCGGTGGTTCCTCCGGAGACGACGGGATTCCGGGCGGTCAACTCCGAAGGCGACCGGTGTCCAGGCGTGACCTTGGACGTTTACGGAGCGACGGGCGTTCTCGAGCTGTCGGCCGGGGGAGTCGAAGCGTGGGAATCGCCTCTCGAGCGGGAGGCGCGGCGCGCGTTCGACCTCGAAAGGGTGATCGTCCGGCGAACCGGAGCCGTGCGGGACGGAATCCGGCAGACGGAGCCCGGCCCCGCGCCGGACGATTTGCCCGACCGCGTCCCATTCCGGGAGAACGGCCTGCGCTTTCTCGCCGACCTCTCTTCCGGGCAAAAGACCGGGTTCTTTCTCGACCAGCGGGAAAACCGGTCCCGGCTGAGGGCGCTCGCCGGGGGCCGCCGCGTTCTGAATCTCTTCTCCTACTCGGGAGGCTTCTCCGTGGCCGCGCTCGCGGGAGGCGCGTCGCGGGCGGTGGATGTCGACGCCTCGGAAGGCGCGCTCGCGCTCGCCGTCGAGCACCGCCGCGCCAACGGGTTCGACTCCGGCAGCGGCGACTTCGTTCGAGCCGATGTGTTCGAGGATCTCCGGCGGCGTGTCGCCGCTGGCGAGACCTGGGATGCCGTCGTGTGCGACCCCCCGGCGTTCGCGAAGAAGCGCGCGGACGTGGACAGGGCGGCGCGCGGCTACAAGGACATCAATCGTCTCGCGATGCGTCTCGTCGCCCCGGGAGGGATCCTCCTGACCTGCTCCTGCTCCGGCGCGATCGATGCGACGCTCTTCCAGCAGATCGTCTTCGCCGCGGAGATCGAGTCGGGCTCCGAGTTTTCGCTCATCGCGCGACAGGGCGCCGGACCCGACCATCCCGTCTCGATCGACTGCCCGGAGGGGGAGTACCTGAAGGGGATGTGGATGATCAGGACGGAAGGGGGAAGGCGGTAGGCGGGAGGCGGACGGGAGCACGGGACCCGGGAATCGGGAAACGGGAGCCGAGCGACCAACGGGAGCGAGACGGCCGCGGTACTCCGCGGTCAACTAGATCGGAAATCGAAGTACAGGAAAGCTGAAAGCTGACAGCCTTTCCGCCTTCCCCCTCCCGCCTCCCGCCTTCCGTCCCCATGGGCCTATACTCCGGCTCCGATGAATTTCGACCTCACGGAGGACCAGAGCCTCCTCCAGTCGGCCGTCCGGGAGTTTGCCGAGGACGTCGTCCGGCCCCGCGCGGCGGTGATCGACCAGTCCGGGGAATTTCCGAAGGACCTGTTCCATCAGGCCGGCCAGCTCGGCCTGGCGGGCGTGTCGGTTCCCGTCGAGCACGGGGGATCCGGGATGGACGTCGTGGCGTATTCGATCGTCATCGAGGAAATCTCCCGCGTCTGCGCCAACCTCGGCGTCATTCTGTCGGTGAACAACTCGCTCGTCTGCGACCCGATCGAAAAGTTCGGAAACGCCGATCAGAAGAAACGCTTCCTGGAGCCGCTCGCGAAAGGGGAGAAGCTCGGCTGTTTCGCCCTGACGGAGCCGAACGCCGGATCGGACGCGGCCAATCAGCAGACCCGCGGGGTGCGCGAGGGCGGCGGGTGGAAAATCTCCGGCCAGAAAGTCTTCATCACCTGCGGGTCAGACGCGGACGTCTGTCTGCTGTTCGCGATGACGAGCCCGGAGAAGAAATCGCGCGGGATCTCCGCGTTCCTGATCGATGCCGCCTCCCCCGGATTCGACCGTTCGCGCCACCAGGTGAAGCTCGGGGTCAACGCCTCGGGGACGGTCGAGATCTTTTTGACCGACGTGCTCGTTCCGGCGGAGAACATGCTCGGAAACGAAGGCGACGGCTTCAAGATCGCGATGTCGACGCTCGACGGCGGCCGCATCGGGATCGCCGCGCAGGCGGTCGGGATCGCGACCGAGGCGATGGAGGCCGCCGTCCGTTACGCGAAGGCGCGGCGCGCGTTCGGCAAGGCGATCGCGGAATTCCAGGTGATCCGCTTCTATCTCGCCGACATGGCGACCGACGTGGACGCGGCGCGGCTCCTCACCCGGCGGGCCGCGGCGGTCAAGGACATGACGAAGAAGAATGGCGGCCGTTACGGCCTGGAAGCGGCGGAGGCGAAGCTGTTCGCCGCGGAAATGGCGCAGCGCGTCACGACGAAGGCGCTCCAGATCCATGGGGGATACGGGTACACCAAGGAGTACCCGGTGGAGCGCAACTTCCGCGACGCCCGGATCACCGAAATTTACGAAGGAACGAGCGAGATTCACCGGCTGATCATCGCCCGCGAGATCTTCCGGGACGCCGGCCTCGCGATCGGATAAACCGACATGCCGCAGACACGGATGTTTCGGGACCGCGTGGTCTCGATGGAACAGACCCTCGAGGGGGGAGAGAAGAACCTCGAGTTCTTGAAGGGTCTCTGCCGCGAGGCGTTCCCCGACTTCAACTATCGGGAGCACGGCCTCGATCACGAGCGCGACCTGTTCGTCATGACCCTCGAAGCTCCCGACGGCCGCAAGAAGACCGTCGGTTGGACGCGCATGGTGCTTTTCGACGCCGAGCGGCTTCCCTCCCTGGTCGAGAACCCGATCTCGCCGCTGCGCTCGCGCGTGCTGGCGTTTCTGCAGGCGCGCGCGGCCCGCACGGAGATCGTCGTCACGTTCCGCCACCTCGAGGACGGCTGGGTGGACACGCCCGAACCGCGCAAGGAGAAGCGGCGGGGACGCCGCGGAGGCCGCGAAGGGCGCGGCGGCGGGCGGGAGACGCC
>JALYUA010000184.1 GCA_030854005.1 Acidobacteriota bacterium | reverse complement strand
TCCTGGAGGTCCTTGTACTTCTGGAGAACCGCCTGGACTGCGCGCGCCACCGCGTAGTGCTCCTCGCCGACGATCCGCGGCGAGAGGATCTTCGAGGTCGAGTCGAGCGGGTCGACCGCCGGGTAGATTCCGAGCTCGGAGATCGCGCGGGAGAGGACCGTCGTCGCGTCGAGGTGGGCGAACGCGGCCGCCGGGGCCGGGTCCGTGAGGTCGTCGGCCGGGACGTAGATGGCCTGGACCGACGTGATGGAACCGGTCTTCGTCGAAGTGATGCGCTCCTGGAGCTCTCCCATTTCGGTCGCGAGGTTCGGCTGGTATCCGACCGCCGACGGCATCCGGCCGAGCAGCGCCGAGACCTCGGAGCCGGCCTGGGTGAAGCGGAAGATGTTGTCGATGAAGAGGAGCACGTCCTGCTTCTCCTCGTCGCGGAAATACTCCGCCACCGTCAATCCGGTCAAGCCGACGCGGAGCCGGGCGCCGGGGGGCTCCGTCATCTGCCCGTAGATCAGGGTCGCCTTGGACTTCGACGGGTCGCCGGGGGTCACGACGCCGGACTCGCTCATTTCCAGATACAGGTCGTTGCCCTCGCGCGTGCGCTCGCCGACCCCCGCCAGGACGGAATAGCCGCCGTGCTGCTGGGCGACGTTGTTGATGAGCTCCATGATGAGAACGGTCTTGCCGACGCCGGCGCCGCCGAAGAGGCCCGTCTTGCCCCCCTTGGAGTACGGCTCCAGGAGGTCGATGACCTTGATGCCGGTCTCGAACATCTCGACTGCGGTCGACTGGTCCTCGTAGCGGGGCGCGGGGCGGTGGATCGACCAGCGCTCCTTCGTCTCGATGGGGCCGCGCTCGTCGATGGGCTCGCCGATCACGTTCATGATCCGGCCGAGCGTCTGCTTGCCGACCGGGATCGAGATCGGCGCGCCGGTGTCGACCGCGGTCATCCCGCGGACCATGCCGTCCGTCGGCTTCATCGCGATGCAGCGCACGCGATTCTCGCCGAGATGCTGCGCGACCTCCGTCACGACGTTGATCGGGTGCCCGGTCGCCTTCCCGTCGTCCTGCACGATGACGGCGTTGTAGATCGCCGGCAGATGCCCGGTCGAGAACTCCACGTCGAGCACGGGCCCGATGACCTGGACCACGCGCCCGATCCTGTCTTTCGGGTTGTCTTGAACTTTCTGTTCGTTCGCCATGGGGGATTTCCTCTCCTCGTCCGTAACGGAGCCTATTCGAGCGCGGAGGCGCCCGACACGATCTCGATCAGCTCCTTCGTGATCCGCGCCTGTCGGACGCGGTTGTAGGTCAGAGTCAGCGAATCGATCATGTCGCCCGCGTTGTTCGACGCGGAGTCCATGGCCGTCATCCTCGCCGCGTGCTCCGCGGCGCCGGACTCGAGCAGGATCCGGTAGATCGCAAACTCGAGGTAGCGGGGAAGGATGCGCGCGAGGATCGTCGCGGGGTCGGGCTCGAAGATCGGTTCGACCTCCGATGCCGGGGCCTCGGCCAGCGCGGCCTGCGCCCGGGAGATCGGAAGGAGCCGTTCGACACGAACCGCCTGGGAAATGACCGACTTGAACTCGTTGAAGACGACGTAGGCCGCGTCGATCCTCCCCTCGGCGAACTCCGCGGAGAGACCGGCCGCGATCTCCTGCGCTGTCGAGTACTCGACCTTCGAAAAGATTCCCGGATAGGACTTCTCCGCGATCTTCGCGCGGCGGCGCCGGGCAAACTCGACCGCCTTCTTGCCAATGGGAAGAAGCGTCACCGACTCCCACCCCTTCTCCGACAGGAGCTGGAGCACGGCGCGGTTGATGTTCGAGTTGAATCCGCCCGCCAGTCCCCGGTCGCCGGAGACGACGAGGACGGCGACGTTCTTCTCCTCCCGCTCGGCGAGCAGCGGGTGCTGGATCTCCCGTACGCGGGAGGATACTTTGGCGAGGACCTCCCGGAGGATCCGGGCGTAGGGCCGGGCGGAGACGGCTCTCTCCTGAGCCCGGCGCAGCCGCGCCGCCGAGATCATCTTCATCGCCTTGGTGATCTGCTGCGTGTTCTTGACCGAACGCAGCCGGCGGCGGATGTCGATTAAGGAAGCCATGGATCAGCTGTCAGCTCTCAGCTCTCAGCCCGGTTCCCAGACTCTCGACTCTCAACTCTGAACTCTCAACTTCTCTAAGCCGCCTGCGCGTCGGCGTGTTCCTTCACGTACCGGTCCTTGAATTCCTTGATGGCGGTCGCGAGGGCCTCTTCCGTGTCCTTTTCGAGCTTGCCGGTCGCGACGATCGCCGAGAGGACCTGGGAGCGATCGCTCCGCATGAACTGATGGAGCTGCGCCTCGAAATCCAGGATCGACTCCACCCGCAGGGAATCGAGATGCCCGCGCGTTCCGGCATAGATCGACACGACCTGCAGATCGACGTCGAGAGGCGAGAACTGCTGCTGCTTCAGAAGCTCGACGAGGCGGCGGCCGCGGTTCAACTGGGCCTGCGACGCCTTGTCCAGATCGGATCCGAACTGCGCGAACGCCGCGAGATTGCGGTACTGCGCGAGATCGAGCCGCAGCGTCCCGGCGACCTGCTTCATCGCCTTGATCTGCGCATTGCCTCCGACTCGCGACACCGAGATACCCACGTTGACGGCCGGGCGGACGCCCGAATAGAAGAGGTCCGTCTCGAGATAGATCTGCCCGTCCGTGATCGAGATGACGTTCGTCGGGATGTAGGCCGAGACGTCGCCCGCCTGGGTCTCGATGATCGGCAGCGACGTCAGCGACCCACCGCCGTTCTTGTCGGAGAGCTTCGACGCTCGCTCCAGGAGCCGCGAATGCAGGTAGAAAACGTCGCCGGGATACGCCTCGCGCCCGGGGGGCCGCCGCAGAAGAAGAGAGATCTCGCGATAGGCCGCGGCGTGCTTGGAGAGGTCGTCGTAGATCGTCAGCGCGTGCTGCTTGTTGAACATGAAGTACTCGCCCATCGCGCAGCCCGTATACGGCGCGACGAACTGCATCGGCGCGGGGTCCGACGCCGTGGCCGAGACCACGATCGTGTGCTCCATCGCGCCGTATTCCTCGAGCGTCTTGACGACCTGCGCGACGGTCGACTTCTTCTGCCCGATGACGACGTAGATGCAGATGACGCCCTTGCCCTTCTGGTTGATCACCGTGTCGAGCGCGACGGCGGTCTTCCCCGTCTGCCGGTCGCCGATGATCAGCTCGCGCTGGCCGCGTCCGATCGGAATCATCGCGTCGATCGCCTTCAGGCCGGTCTGCACGGGCTCGCGAACCGGCTGGCGATCGATGACGCCCGGCGCGACCCGCTCGAGCGGATAGAACTCCTTGGTCGCGATCGGGCCCTTGCCGTCGATCGGCCGGCCGATCCCATCGACGACCCGGCCGACCAGAGCCGGGCCGACCGGGACTTCCATGATCCGGCCGGTCCGCCGGACTTCCTGGCCTTCGTGCACTTCGGCGGTCTCACCGAGCAGCACGACGCCGACGTTGTCTTCCTCGAGGTTCAACGCCAGCCCGAACAGGTCGTGGCCGAAGTCGACGAGCTCTCCCGCCATGACCTTGTCCAGCCCGTGGAGGCGCGCGATTCCGTCGCCGACCGAGAGGACCGTGCCGACCTCCGCGACGTCGATCGACTTCTCGAACCCCGACAGCTGCTGCTTCAGGATCTCGGTGATTTCGTCTGCTTTGATGTCCATGGTTACGCTCTCGCGCTCTCCTTCCCTTTTTCCTGGAACCGCTCGATCGCGCTCGCGACCGAGGCGTCGATCACTCGGCTCCCCACGCGGGCGACGAAGCCGCCCAGGATCTTCTCGTCGATGGAGACGTGAAGCCTTACCGTCCCTCCGAGGGAACGGCCGAGGGCGTCGGCGATCTTTTTCTCTTCCTCGGGTCCAATCGGCGCCGCGACAGTCACGTGGGCCTCGTTGACTCCCCGGCCGCGGTCGACTCCCTCCGAGAGCGCGGCCACGATCTCCGACAGCTTAGTCAGCCGGCCGTGGTCGAGGATGACGCGCAGGAATCTTCGGCCGAAGTCGTCGAGACCGGCCTTGACCGCGAGGGCCTCGAGCGCCCGCTCCTTCGGAGGCTTCGGGATCGAGGGCGCCGCGAAGAACTCCTTCAGCCGGCGGTCGGAATCGAGCGCCCGCCGCACAGAACCCGCGCCCTCGAGAAGCCGGTCGAAGTCGTAGCCGGCCGGCGCGCTTTCGAGGGCCGCCCGAGCATAGCTGCGCGCGAAGGCGCTCAACGGCTCTCCTCCGCCGACACCTGCGCGAGGCTCTCGTCGAGCAGGCGGCGCCGGTCCTCCGGGGTGATTCGGGCCGCGACGATCTCCCGTGCCGCCGAAGCGGTCAGCTCGGCGGCCGTCCGCCGCAGCTCGTCCTTGGCGTCGGCGAGCCGGCGCTCGATTTCCCGTTCCGCGTCCCGCCGTACCTTTTCGGCATCCTGTTCGGCGCGGGCCATCAGCTCCGCGCGCGCCGCTTCTCCCTCCGAGGACCCGCGCGCCCGCACCTCTTCGAGATCGCGGTCGAGGCGCGCCATGCGCTCATGAATCTCGGTCTCGAGTCGCGCGGCGGCCGCCCGCCGCTCGCGCGCTTCGCGCGCGCGCTCCTCGACCTCGACCTGTTTCTGCCGGAACATCGCGGTGATGGGGCGGGCCACGAAATAGAGAAGCAGGCCGAAGAAACCGACCAGGTTGGCGAGCTGCCAGATCCACATCGGGATCCCGAGCGGGCCCGTCGCGGCGTGCTCGGCGGCGCCCTGCGACCAGAGCGCGCCGGCTGAGGAGGCGAGGTCGATCACGCGGCCAGCTTCCGGCCGAGGATCTTTTCGGCTAGCGCGCGGGCGAGATCGCGCGCGGCCCGCGGCAGAACGGCGGCCGACTTCTTCGCGGCCTCTCCGATCTCATCGGTGCCTCGGTTCAAGGCCGTCTGCGCCGCCGCCTTCGCTTCCTCCATCTTGCGTTCCCAGTGCACGCGCCCCTCGCCCCGGAGCTTCTCCCGTACGGCAAGCGCCTCACCGCGCGCTTTGGCGAGCTCCGACTCGGCGCGCGCGACGGTCTTCTCGAGCTCGGCCAGGCTCTCCGCGTGCACTTTCTCGGCGCTGCGCGCCTCAGTTTCCCGCTGATCGAGGATCGCCGACAGGGGGACGAAGAGGTATCGCTTCAGGATCGCGTAGGACGCCATGAAGGCGAGGACGACATAGACGAATGTGACGTCGGGCGCTTTGATCATGCTTCCACGGAGTCGCCGATCGATGGACCGGCTGAAAAATCGAGCTTACGGACGAAGCCGCGGATGAATAACACATTGCAGGGGTGCAGTCGAGGGGAGAGAGATGGATCGTTAAGCGTTGAGCGTCAAGCGTTAAGAGCCGAGATCCCTCCGAGCAGGGGGCTGGACGCCGAAACCCCATCTCTCCCTGCGACTAACGATTCCCGGCTCCCGATTCCCGGCCCCCGATTC
>JALYUA010000175.1 GCA_030854005.1 Acidobacteriota bacterium | reverse complement strand
CCCGAGACCGCGGTGGATCTCGAGACCCTCGAGGTGCTCGCCGCGTTCGGAATCCGCTTCACGATCCTCGCGCCCGAGCAGGCCGCTCGCGTGCGTCCGGCCGGCGCCGCCTCCCCAGACGTTGAATGGATCGACGTCTCGGGCGCCCGCGTCGATCCGCGGCGGCCCTACCGGGTCCGGCTGCCGTCCGGCGGATCGATCGCGGTGTTCTTCTACGACGGTGCCGCTTCGCACGCCATCGCGTTTGGCGCGCTCTCCGCGGGAGGCGAAGCCCTCGCGCAGCGCCTCGCGGGACTGGCCGCCGACGCTCCCGGCCCGCAGCTCCTTCACGTGGCGACAGACGGCGAGACGTACGGTCATCACCACCGCGGGGGCGAGGTGGCGCTGGCGGAGGCGTTCGAGCTTCTGGAGGCGAGCGGGTTCGCGCGGCTGACGAACTACGGGGAGTTCCTGGCGTCCCATCCTCCCGACTGGGAAACCGAAATTGTCGAAAACACCGCGTGGAGCTGCGCGCACGGCCTCGGCCGCTGGCGGGACGACTGCACGTGCCGCACGGGTTTGAAGCCGGACTGGGTGCAGGTCTGGCGCGGACCCCTGCGGCTGGCGCTCGACGGCCTGCGCGAGGAATTGGCGGAGGTCTTCGAGAAAGAGAGCCGCGGGATCTTCGCCGACCCGTGGGCGGCGCGCGACGCCTCCATCGAAGCGATCCTCGACCCCTCGCCCGAGGCCTTCGACGACTTCCTCCGCCGCCACGCCGCCGGCCCTCTCAAACCGGAGCAGCGCGAGACGGCGCGGCGCCTGCTCGAGATGCAGCGTCACGCGATGCTCATGTACACGAGCTGCGGCTGGTTCTTCGACGATCCGTCGGGTCTCGAGACGACACAGATCCTCCGCTACGCCGCGCGAGCGGTCGAGCTCGCGCCGCCCGGGGCGCGCGAGCCGATCGAGGCGGCGTTCCTGAAGAGCCTGGAGCTCGCCCCGAGCAACGACCCGGCCGCCCGCGACGCGCGTCGGATTTACGAGGAGAACGCGGGTGCGCACCGAGCCGCCTCGCGCCCGCTCGCCGCCGGTCCGGGCCCCGCGGCCTGACGCGTCACAAGAGCGACCACGCGGCCAGCGCGGCGAGCTTCTGGTCGGAGCCCCAGGGCGCGCCCACCGACTTTTTGAAGAGCGCGACGCGGCGCTCGAGCTCCGGGGCCGGCAGGCCGAGAGCCTTCGACGCGTGGTCCGCGAGCTCCTTGCGGCGGATCCGGGTGACGGCGAGCCCGGCCGACTTCGCCGCTTCCGCGATCGCGTCGCGGAAGAAGTCTCCTTCGGCGGCGTGGATGAGCGCGTGGGACGACAGGATCGCTTCGAGCGCCGGAAGCTCCCGGTTCGAGGCGGACAGGACCGCGCACGAAACCGGCTCGAATCCGCGGGCCGAGAGCGCGGCGAGAAGGCGGTCCATCTCCGCCCTCGCGCGCCGGCCGACGTCTGCGGCGGCGGCCTCGAGAAACTCTTGCGCGCGGGCGAAGGGCATCCCCTCCGCGGCATGGAAGGGCTGCTTCGCGTCGCCGTCTTCGGGCTCGGCCAGGACGACACGCTCGCGGAGAAGCACGGCGGGATCCCGCCGCGAACCGCCGACCCCCACGAGAGCTGCCCACCCGGAGTGGGACTCGAAACCGAGCGACGCAGGTTCCTTCGCCCGTTTCACGGAGGACCTCCCTGCCGGCGACCTGGTCATCCGGGCGATCCGGCCCCCGGCCCGGTTAGAATAGAGCCGTGAGCTCGAGGCGAACTCTTCTGGAGTCCCGGACGCCCTCCCATCGCAGCTGGACCCGGCTGGCATGACTTGGGCATAGGGGACTCCGCTGAGAATCCGAGAATCTCGAGCATTCCATTAAATAACTCATAGGATAAAACTTACTCGATGCGATCCATCCAGCTGCCGCACCCGCGGCTCCCGGAAAACCTGCAGCCTCTCGACGCCCTGTCCCGGGATCTCCGGTGGACCTGGCGGCCCTCCCTTCGCTCTCTCTTTTCCGCCGTGGACCCCGGACTCTGGGAGACGACGAACGGCAACCCCGTAGCCCTTCTTCAGGCGGTCTCCACCGAGAGGCTCGAGGCCGCCTCCCGCGACGCGGGATTCCTGACGTCTCTCGCCGCGGTCCGATCCGAGCTCGGGATCGAGGACGCCGCCGAGCCGGCGCACCCGGCCATGCGGGCGATGAAGACCAAGGGGGATCGCATCGCCTACTTCTCGGCCGAGTTCGGCCTGACCGAGATCCTGCCCGTGTACGCGGGCGGCCTCGGAGTCCTCGCGGGCGATCACCTGAAGTCGGCGAGCGATCTGCGGCTGCCGCTGGTCGGCGTCGGGCTCTTCTACCGCCACGGATACTTCCGTCAGTCGCTCTCCCACGCCGAGGGGCAGAAAGAATCGAACCCGGCCATCGAGATCCCGGAGCTTCCGATCTCGCTCCCGCAGACTCCCGACGGCGCGCCGCCCGTCGTCACCGTCGCGGTCGGGGATCGCGACGTTCGCGTGCTGATCCGCCTCGTCCAGGTCGGCCGCGTCCCCCTCCTGCTACTCGATACCGACCTCGAGGAGAACCATCCGGAGGACCGGACGATCACGGCGCAGCTCTACGGCGGAGACCACGAGACGCGGATCCGCCAGGAGATCGTGCTGGGGATCGGCGGCCTCCGCGCTCTCGATCTCCTGGGCTGGCGTCCGACGATCCGGCACATCAACGAAGGGCACGCCGCGTTCGTCGGCCTCGAGAAGATGCGGCAGCTGATCGCCGAAGAGGGGCTGACGTTCGCGGAGGCGAAGGAGCGCGCCGCGGCCGGGACCGTTTTCACGACGCACACGCCGGTGCCCGCGGGCATCGACCGCTTCGCGCCGGAGCTGGTGGCGAAGTACATCGCGGGGTACGTTCCGGAGGGGCTCTCGCTCGACGAGTTCATGAAGCTCGGGCAGGAGTCCGGTGACCCGCACGAGGCGTTCTCGATGGCGGTGCTCGCGCTGCGGCTCTGCGGCCACGCCAACGCGGTGTCCCAGCTGCACGCCCGCGTTTCGCGGCGGCTGTGGCTGGGCCTCCTGCCGGAGCTCGCCGACGAGGACGTGAAGATCCGCGCGATCACCAACGGGGTGCATCGCCCCACGTGGACGGACCCGGAGATCGCCGCGCTGCCTCTTCTGGAAGAGCCGGATCCCCTTGCTGCGGCGCGGCTCTGGTCGGTGCACGAGTCGCTTCGCGCGCGCCTCGTCGACGTCTGCCGCGCGCGGCTGCGGTTCCACGCGGCGGCGCAGGGCGCCTCCGCGGAAGAGATCGAGCGCGCCGGCAGCGTGCTCGATCCCGGAGCGCTCACGATCGGCTTCGCGCGGCGGTTTGCGACGTACAAGCGTGCGAACCTCATCTTCCGGGATCCCGAACGCCTCCTCCGCATGCTCTCGTCGACGAGGATGCAGATCCTCTTCGCCGGCAAGGCCCATCCTCAGGATGAGCCTGGCAAGGAGCTCCTGCGCATCATCGGCGCGTACGCGGATCGGCCGGAATTTTTCGGGAAGGTCGTTCTGCTGCCCGACTACGACATGCGGCTCGCGCGCGCGCTCGTCGCCGGCTGCGACGTCTGGCTGAACAACCCCGTGCGTCCCCATGAGGCGTCGGGCACGTCCGGGATGAAGGCGGCGATGAACGGCGTCCTGAACCTGTCGGTGCTGGACGGCTGGTGGGACGAGGCGCCGTACGAGGAGACGGGCTTCGTGATCGGAGCGGCGACCGACTACGCGCCCGACGAGGAGGTCGCGGCTTCTCTCTACGACGTGCTCGAGACGAAGGTGCTGCCGCTCTTTTTCCAGCGCGACGAGAACGGACGTCCCGCGGGCTGGATCGAGAAAATGGTCCAGAGCGCCGCGCGCATCGGCAGGGAGTTCTCCTCGGACCGGATGGTGCTGCAGTACCTCGAGCTCTGCTACGTGCCCGCCGCGGAGCGCCGCATCAGCGTCCTCGAAGGCGCCCGCCGCGCCGCGTATGCGCTGACGCCGTCCAACCCGCGGGGATGATCGGGTCCGGGCCTCCCGGTCCCGCCCCCGCCTCCGCTCCCATGAGGCCGCCGCGGACCGCCGGCGTGCTGCTTCATCCCTCGTCGCTGCCGGGCCCGTTCCCCTGCGGAGAGGCGGGTCCGGACGCAATCCGGTTTCTCGACTGGGCGCGCGCGGCGGGCCAGTCCGTCTGGCAGGTGCTGCCTCTCGGGCCGGCCGGAGGAGGCGATTCGCCCTACGGCGGCAGCTCGGCGTTCGCGGGCAATCCATCCCTCATTTCCGGCGAGTTTCTCTTGGAGGACGGATGGCTGTCCGCGGCCGACCTGTCGGGAGCGCCGGCCACATCTGGCGGCGCCTGCGATTTTTCCGCAGCCGCCCGCTGGAAGGAAGCGATCCTTCGCGAGGCATGGCGCCGTTTCCGGTCGGACCCTCGGAGCGCGCGCGAGCTCGACGCTTTTCGCGCGGCGCCCCAGCAGGCCTTCTGGCTCGCCGACTGGTCTCTCTTCGCGGCCGCTAAGAGAGCGCATCGCGGCGCCGGGTGGATGGCGTGGGATTCCGCTCTCGCGAGGCGGGACCCGCAGACGCTGGCGGCCGCGCGCCGCGATCTCGCGGAAGACAGCTCTTTCGAGGAGTTCGTCCAGTTCGCGTTCTTCCGCCACTGGGCACGGATCCGGAGGGAAGCGGCGGCGCGCGGGATCGAGATCCTGGGCGATCTCCCGATCTACGTCGCTCACGACAGCGCCGACGTCTGGGCGCATCGGGAGCTCTTCGCGCTCGACGCGAACGGGACGCCGGAACGAGTCGCCGGCGTGCCACCCGACTATTTCAGCGCGACGGGGCAGCTCTGGGGCTATCCGGTCTATCGGTGGGAGGCCTCGGCTCGGGAGGGATACGCGTGGTGGATCGAGCGGCTGCGCGCGAACCTGCGGCTCGCCGATCTCGTGCGGGTGGATCACTTCCGCGGCTTCGCGGCCTTCTGGGAGGTGGAAGCGGCGGAGGAGACGGCGCTGCGCGGGCGATGGTCGCCCGGGCCGGGGCGCGCGCTCTTCGACGCGGCGAGCCGGAAGCTCGGTCCTCTTCCGCTGGTCGCGGAAGACCTGGGCGTGATCACCGACGACGTCGCGGCGCTGCTCGCCGATCTCGGGTTTCCCGGCATGAAGGTCCTTCAGTTCGCGTTCTCCGAGGACGACAGCCCGCACCTCCCGCACCGCCACGCCGAGAATTCGGTCGTCTACACGGGGACGCACGACAACGACACGACGCGCGGCTGGGCGGCAGCGCTCTCCGCCGAGGAGAGAGACCGGTATCTCGAGTACAGCGGAACGGCGGGATCCGATCCGGCGGGCGACCTGATCCGGCTGGCGTACGAATCGGTGGCGCGGAGAGCGGTCATCCCGCTGCAGGACGTTCTCGACCTGGGGACGGAAGCGCGCATGAACACGCCCGGGGTCGGCGCCGGCAACTGGACGTGGCGCGCGCGGGCGGAGGACCTCACGCCGGAGAGGGCGGAGCGTCTGCGGCGGCTGGCGGAGCTGACGGGAAGAAAGAAGCTGTCAGCTGTCAGCTCTCAGCTGTCAGCCGGATAGGAGGGGCGGTGAAGAAGCACGGCGGCAG
>JALYUA010000169.1 GCA_030854005.1 Acidobacteriota bacterium | reverse complement strand
GGCCAGCCTTGTTCCGTCGATCGAAACGACCGCCTGATCGTCCAATGCCTCGAGGGCCGGGCTGGCCAGCGCGGGGAGGATTAAGGACTCGATGAGGCGCGCCGTCAGCTTGCCGCCGCTTCCGTGTCCCAGAAGAATCTCCTCGGTCTCGGAGATGGGGATGGGGCAGTCCGAAAAGGGCGGAGGTCCCGCGTCTTTCATGAGGAGCGCTCTGCGGGCGCGCTTTCCTGCGCCGCCGCCGTCACAGGACGTCGTCCTCCCCGAGCGCGACGTGGACCTGGTCCCACAGCAGGTGCAGAAGCGTCGTGTGCGTTTCCTGCACGCGATGAATCGCCCAGGTCTTCACCGTGAAGCAATGGTCACAAAGGTCGGGCATCTGCCCCCCGTCGCGCCCCGAGAAGCCGATCGTCAGCGCGCCCAGCTCGCGCGCTCGCTTCAGCGCGCGGTTGACGTTGGCCGAGGCGCCGGAGGTGGAGATCCCCAGAACGGCGTCCTCGGGACGCGCGAGGAGCGCCAGCTGGTCCACGAAAACGTGCGAGAAGTCGGTGTCGTTGCCGATCGCGGTCAGGGTCGCGGTGTCCACCGTCAGAGCCGTCGCGGGAAGCGCCCTCCTCTTTTCGAGGATCGGGTGAAGGAACTCGACGGCGACGTGCGCGGCGTCGCACGCCGACCCGCCGTTGCCCATCACCCAGAGCCTCCCGCCGGAGGAAAAACGCGACGCGAGATCCCGCGCGCACTTCTCCAGATTGTCCGCGCTCTCCTCGAAGAACCGCATCTTGACGTCGCAGCTCTCCCGCGCCTTGCGGAGTATGGCGTCCCTCACGCGATCGGCGCTCCCAGGGAGACGGCGGGGAGCGACGTCGCATCCAGGAACCGCCCATACTGGTAGTAGGCGGCGCAGGCCCCCTCCGCCGACACCATCGTCGCGCCGAGCGGCTTCTGAGGCGTGCAGAGCGTGCCGAACGCGGAACAATCCGACGGCTTCTTGAGCCCTCTCAGGATCTGACCGCTGATGCAGAGGGACGACTCCTCGGTTGCGATCTCCTCGACCTGAAAACGCTTCTCGGCGTCGTGCATCCGGTACTCGTAGCGGATCTTGTAACCGGACTTGGGGATCGATCCGACTCCCCTCCACTTCCGGTCCCCGACCTCGAAGACTTCCAGGACGAGGGCCCGGGCCGCCGGATTGCCGTCGCGGGTCACCGCGCGCGCGTACTGGTTCTCGACGACGGCGCGGCCCGCTTCGAGCTGCCGCACCGTCATCAGAATCCCCTCCAGCAGGTCGATCGGCTCGAAACCCGTGATCACGATGGGGACGCGGTAGCGCTCGGCGAGCGACTCGTATTCGCGGTACCCCATGATGGCGCAGACGTGGCCGGGCCCGAGGAACCCCTGCACGCGGTTGCCGGGCGCCTGGAGGATGGCCGCCATCGCGGGCGGGACCAGCACGTGAGAAAGCAGCATCGAGAAGTTGCTGACACCCTCCTTGCGCGCGCGGTACACCGCCATCGCGTTCGCCGGCGCCGTCGTCTCAAAGCCGATTCCGAAAAAGACGACCTCCTTCGACGGATTCTGGGAGGCGATCCGCACGGCGTCGAGAGGGGAGTACACGACACGGACGTCGGCGCCGCGGCTCTTCAACGTGAGGAGATCTCCGCGAGATCCCGGCACCCGCAGCATGTCTCCGAACGACGTGAAGATGACACCCGGCCGGCTCGCGATGGCGTGAGCCTTGTCGATCATCTCGAGGGAGGTCACGCACACCGGGCAGCCGGGACCATGAACCAGCTCGACCTCCGGCGGGATCATCCGATCGATCCCGTAGCGGACGATCGAATGGGTCTGGCCGCCGCAGACCTCCATCAGGACCCACGGACGCGTCACCGCTTCGGCGATCGTCTTCGCGATCGAGGACGCGACTCCTCCGTCGCGATACTCGTCCAGGTACTTCACGGGTCCTCCTCCCCGGGCCAGGGCCCGGAGCGCGGGAGAAGCTGTTCCGCCATGTCCGCCGACAGCTCGCCCGTCTGGCCGAGGTCCTCCAGCACGGCGAACGACCTCGCGGCCTCGTCCTTGTCGATCTTCGAGATGGCGAAGCCCACGTGGACGACGACGTAGTCGCCGGCGACCGCGTCGGCGGCGTATTCGAGGCACACGTCGCGCGTGATCCCGCCGAAGCGGACCCTGCCGAACTTCAGGCCCTTGACGTCGCGGACCTCGAGGAGCTCGCCCGGAATTCCGAGGCACATGGTCAGATCCTTCCTTGCCGGCTCGCGAGCCGGGACGCGGCGACGGCCGCCTGGCCGAGCGACACCCCGCCGTCGTTGGCGGGAACACGCCTGTGAATCAACACTTCGAAACCGTCGGACTCGAGCAGCCTCTTCGCGCGTTCCGTCAGCGTCCGGTTTTGAAAACAGCCCCCCGAGAACACCGCCGTCTCGAGGCCCGTGCTTCTCCGGACGACGCGGGCCGACTCCTGGATGACACGCGCCATCGTCTCGTGGAATCGGGAGGCGATATCCCGCACGGGCGCTCCCGAGCGGCGCGCGGAGGCGATCTCCCGAACCATCGGGCGCAGGTCGACTTCGAACGGCGCGCCGGGTCCTCCGTCGAGGAGCTCGAACGGATAGGAAGGGGCGCCGTCGTCTGCGCCGGCGAGCGCTTCGAGTTCCGCCGCCGCCTGACCCTCGTACGTGATCGCGCCGAGGAAGCCGCAAAGCGCGGCGACGACGTCGAACCAGCGGCCGGCGCCGGTCGCCTCGGGGGATCGAAGGTTCTTCTCGAGAAGCTGGTGGATTCCGCGGACGCGGTCCGGCCGAACACCGTCGAGCGCTTCGAGGGACTCTCCCGCGTCGAGAAGAGCGCCCGCCGCGGTCCGCCACGGCTGCCGGATGGCCGCCTCGCCCCCGGGCAGGCGCAGAGCGCGAAGGTGGCCCGCCCGGCGGAAATCCATCAGGTCTGCCGCCAGGATCTCGCCGCCCCAGAGCTCGCCGGCGGGTCCGCAGCCGGTCCCGTCGAAGGCGATGCCGATGGCGGCGTCCGTGCGTCCGTGCTCCGCCAGACAGGCCGCGACGTGAGCGTGGTGGTGCTGAACGGGCTCGCGGGGGAGACCGGAACCGACCGCCCAAAGCGTCGAGAAGTAGTCGGGGTGAAGGTCGTGAGCGACCGCGGACGGCTCGACCGACAGGAGACGCTTCAATTTTTCGGCGACCTCTTCGAAAAAGCCGGCCGCCTCGGGATTCTGGAGGTCGCCGACGTGCGGAGAGAGGAACGCCTCGTCCCCCCGCGTCAGGCAGACCGTGTTCTTCAGTCCTGCCCCGACGGCCAGCACCGAACGCGAGCCGGAGGGAACCGGAATCCTGATCGCCTCCGGCACGAAACCGCGCGACCGACGGATGAGCTGCGGCTCTCCCGCGACGATGCGGACGACGGAATCGTCCGCGCGCGTGTGGATCTCACGATCGTGGACGAGAAAGGCGTCCGCGATGCGGCGGAGCTTCTCCAAGGCTTCGTCGTTCTGTCTGGCGATCGGTTCCTCGGAGAGATTGCCGCTCGTCATCACGAGGAGGGGCGGGCCGTCCTGCAGCAGCAGGTGGTGAAGGGGGGTGCAGGGCAGCATGATGCCGACCTCGGACAGGTTCGGCGCGACCTCCCCGGCGACCGGCGCCCTCGGGTGGCGCCGCACGAGGACGATGGGACGAGCCGGTGAGGTCATCGCGCGTTCTTCTTCCGGGGAGACCTCGCCGATCCTGCGGACAGCGTCCAGGTCTCGAGCCATCAGCGCGAAGGGCTTCCAGGGGCGCGCCTTGCGCGAGCGAAGGCGCGCGACGGCGGGACCGTCTTGCGCGTTCGCGGCGAGCTGATAGCCCCCGAGCCCTTTCAAGGCGAGAATCCCGCCCGTCGTCAGGATTTCGACCGCAGCCGCCAGGGCGTTTTCCCCCGACAGCGCCGATGCGTCCTTCCGCGTGAGCTCGACCCCGGGTCCGCAATCCCCGCAGGCGTTGGGCTCGGCGTGAAACCGGCGGTCGAGAGGGTTCTCGTATTCGGCGAGGCACGGTCCGCAGAGGGCGAACGCGTCCATGGTCGTCTTTTTTCGATCGTACGGTGTCTCCCGCACGATCGTGTATCGCGGGCCGCAATCGGTGCAGTTGACGAAGGGATACCGAAAGCGCCGGTCGGAAGGATCGAAGAGCTCGTGGAGGCACGCGTCACACGTCGCCGCGTCCACCGGGATCACCGCGCGCCCCGAGCTCGCCGGTCCGCTCTCGAGCACCCGGAAGTCCGAGTGACCCGCGAGGGCCAGGTCTTCGACCTCGACGGCGGTGATGGAGGCGAGCGGCGGGGCATCCGTCGCCAGCTGGCGCGCCAGGCCCCGCGCGCTCTCCTCGGCGCCTTCCACCTCGATCCAGACGCCGTCCGCGTCGTTCCGCACGAAGCCGCCGAGGCCGCGCTCGCGCGCGATTCTGTAAACGAAAGGCCGGAAACCGACGCCCTGAACGACTCCGCGGACGCGGACCT
>JALYUA010000157.1 GCA_030854005.1 Acidobacteriota bacterium | reverse complement strand
CCGCGTCATCCGTCAGGATCTTCTCGCTGGCTTTGTATCGGGCGCGAAGCCCGTCGCTTGTCTCGGCCGGTGCGCGCCCGGGACCGTTTCTCGGCTTTAGCGTTCGCGCCCGGGCCGCCGAAGGCGGAATTTGAAGCGAGCGGTACGGCCGGGGTCGGACGGGCGGCCTTCCGCCGGGAGCCGCGCGGGTGCGCGCTCTTCCATATAGTTCCCGCGTGAAGCGTTTCCTGATCGGCACCGCCGGCCACATCGACCACGGCAAGACCGCGCTCGTCAAGGCGCTGACCGGCATCGACGCCGACCGGCTGCCGGAGGAGAAGCGGCGCGGCATCACGATCGATCTGGGATTCGCGCACGCGGAGTGGGAGGGCGTGCGTGTCTCGTTCGTGGACGTCCCGGGACACGAGCGGTTCGTCAAGAACATGCTCGCCGGGGCGGGCGGGATCGACGCGGTGCTGCTGGTCGTGGCCGCCGACGAGTCAGTCATGCCGCAGACGCGGGAACACTTCGACATCGTGCGGATGCTGGGGATCCGGCGAGGCGTCATCGCCGTGACCAAGATCGATCGGGTCGACGAGGACCTGCGGGCCGTCACGGTCTCAGACGTGCGCGATCTGGTGGCGGGTTCCTTTCTGGAGTCGGCGCCGATCCTGCCCGTCTCGGCGCGGACCGCGGAGGGGCTGCCGGCGCTTCGGACGGCTCTCGTCGCGCTCGCGGGGGACGAGAGCGCGTCTCCGCGCGAGGCCCTGCTGGTTCGGCTGCCGATCGACCGGGCGTTTTCGATCGCGGGGTTCGGGCCGGTGGTGACCGGGAGCCTGGTCTCCGGGACCATTTCGACCGAACAGAAGCTCGAGCTTCTTCCTTCGGGCAGGCCCGTGCGCGTGCGGCGGATCGAGGTGCACGGCCGTGAGACGCCCGACGCGCGCGCGGGAGAGCGCGTCAGCGTGAATCTCGCCGGCATCGAATTGCCGGACCTGCGCCGGGGTCTCGTGCTCGCCACGCCGGGCGCGTTCGCCACGACCTCTCTCCTGACGGCGCGCATTCACCTGCTGCCCGGCGCGCCCGAGATCTCGAGCGGCGACCGGGTGTCGCTGCACCACTTCTCCGCCGAGTTGCGCGCCGGGGTGCGCCTCGTCGAGAACGAGACGCTGTCGCCCGGGGAGAGCGGGCTCGCGCAGCTGCGTCTCTCCGCCCCGATCGCCGCCGCGCCGGGAGACCGGTTCGTGCTGCGCCGCCTCTCGCCGGTTGAGACCGTCGGAGGAGGCGTCGTTCTGGATCCGCTGTGGCCCGGGGCTCGCCGGGCGAGAGAGGAGAGCCGATCTCTGTTGTCGCGATTCGAAACCGCGTCCGCTCCCGAACGGATCGCGATCTGGGTTGAGCAGGCGAAGGAATCCGGCGTCTCGGAAGACGATCTGGCGCGGCGCGCCGGCGTCGCCGCCGAATGGATTCGCGCGGACGCTTCGGCGGCGATCGGAGCGGGAAAGATCCATGCCCTGCGGAGGTCGCCCGAACGCTACATGGCCGAAAGCACGCTCAATCGGATCGCGGGGCGCGCACTCGACGAGATGGCGCGCCTTCTCTCCGCGGGTGGAGCCGTCGGCGTCTCGCGGCGAACGCTTCTCGCGCGCATCCTTCCCGGGTCGTCGGACTCGCGGTGGGCGGAGGCCGTCGAGGCGGCGCTGGTCGCTCGCGGCGCCTACACTCTGGCGGGGGAGGAAGCGCGGCCGCCGGGGCGCGACGATCTCGGCGGCGCAGATCAGGAACTATCGGCGCGGATCGCGGACACGTATCGCCGCCGTGGGCTCGATCCGCCGTCCCTGCCGGACGTGACGCGAGAGATCGGACACAAGGCCAAGGTGGTCGAGGGTCTCGCCGGGTACCTCGTGAAGAAGGGAACGCTTCTGCGCCTGCCGGGCGGGTGGCTGATCGCCCGCGACGCGGTGGAAGACGTCGTCTCCAGGCTTCGCGGCTCCGGCCGGCCGTCGCTCGACGTCGGGGAGTTCAAGGAGATGTTCGGACTGACGCGGCGGCTCGCCATCCCGCTTCTCGAGTATCTCGACAGCGCGAAGATCACGCGCCGGGTGGGCGATCGGCGGGAAATTCTTCCGGGCTAGCGGCGCCTCGCGCCGCAGCGCGGAAAGGTCGGCGCCCCCGTAGAACGCGCCTCCTGACCAGAGGATGACGCGGCCAGGACCTGTCCTCCGCAGCTCCTCAGCAGCTCAGGTCCCGGGACCGGACCCGTCGTCTTCGTCGTCCGGAAGGAAGGTCCCGCGGGATTCGCGCAGGGGTCCGGGCTTCCGGAGGCCTCGCGGACCGAAGGACGCCAGTGGCGGCTCCGCGCTCACTCCGAGGCCGGCCTTCCACATCGCCTCGTCTTCGGCTTTCCTCGCCTCGGCTTCGAGCGGGATCCGGCCGTACGCCGCCGAGTGGCCGAGCCCGCGAAGCCGCCCCTTGACGTACGCACCCGCGTAGCGGAACAGGAACCCGAGGAAACCGTGGCGGGCGAACTGCCCGACGTGCGCGATCTCGTGGGCGATCAGGCGCGCGCCGGGCTCCGTCTTCTCGGCAATGGCGCGACTCGCGTCCGCGGAGAGAAATATGTCGCGCCCGAACGTGACCCCGTCCGCGCGCAGAATTCGCGTCACGGCGCGGGCGAGCCAGCGCGTGTGCAGCCGCACCCGCCGGGCGTGCGGAGACAGGGCGACGAACGCGCGGGGGAGAAGAAACCTGGCGATGACCGGATGTTAAGGAGCCGCTGCCGACAACTCGGGCAGGCTCTTGCGCAGGTTGGCGATCTGCTTTACGTCGACGGAATAGCCGATCTGACCGGAAACGGCGAGCTCGGCCCACGAATCGACCGGCTGCCCGTTGACGCGCGCGGGACGGAACTGCCAGGCGGCGATCTGCCGCCGGAAATCGGAGAGGAGGACCGGGTCCGACGCCTGGATCGGAATCGAGCGATCCGCCTTGCCGGTCGCGGTGATGTGGACCCAGAGGCGGACCGAGAACGGCCCTCGATAGGAATCCGCGTCCCACTTCGTCTTCTTCGGGATGGCGAGGGTCTCGAGCTGTTCGACGGCAATACTTCCATCCGTCGGAGGCGCAGCGGCCGGCAGGGCCTCGTACCAGGCACCGTCGGGCCGCCAGTCGAGCGGCGCCGGCAGAGGAGTCGCGGGCGTAACCGGCGTCAGGGTGATCTGCTCGATCTTCGGGGCCTTCACTTCGATCTTGAGGTCGATCCGCACGCTGACGGACGAGTCCACCGGCTGGCCGCCCCGGCGCCCCGGCTCGAAGACCCAGCGGTCGAACGATTTCTTTGTCTCGGCGGCGAGCGAAGGAATCGGATCCCGCGCGCGCCGCGACGTCCCCGGCTTGCCGGTGCGATCGACATGGACCGACGCGTACAGCGGCTCTTCGACCACCTGATCGGTAAAGGCGGGCTTGGGCGGGAGAGCCGCCGGAGCCTCCGTGGTGAGGCCGAAGGGGTTCTCCACGGGAAGAGTCTCGATGCGCACCGAGGGCGGGTCCGAGAGACGTTGGGCCGTCGGCGCCGGCGGCGCGGAGGGCGGAGCGCCCGAGCCGCCCGTGAGTCGAGGAGCTGCCGTGACCGGCGGCGGCGCTCCCGGCGCCGGCGCTCCGGTGGAAGCGGGGGCTGCCGGAGTCTCTCCGGCGGGTGGCGCAGGGGTCGGGGTGGGTTCCTGCGCTGCGGCCGTCGCGCCCGCTAAAAAAAGGCCCGCGGCGAGCGCCAGGCCGGAAAATGCCCGAAGGTCCATGGAGTTGCGCGAAGTATAGCCGGTCGGCTACTTCGCCGAGAGCCAGTCGTGCCCCGCGCCCACGTCGACGGCGAGCCTCACGCGAAGGCTGGCGGCCCCTTCCATGACTTCCCGCAGGAGCGACGTCAGGGCTTCGACCTCCCCGTCCGGCGACTCGAGCACGAGCTCGTCGTGCACCTGCAGAACGAGACGCGACGCGAGCCCGCGCTGTGCCAGCGCGTCGTCCAGGCGGACCATGGCGATCTTGATGATGTCGGCCGCCGCGCCCTGAAACGGCGCATTCAAGGCCATGCGCTCCGCGTTCCCACGGACGTTCGGGTTGGACGCGGCGATATCGGGGATCGGACGGACTCTCCCGAAGAGCGTCGTCACCTCGCGCGTCCCCCGGGCTTCTTCGAGTATCCCGTCCAGGCACGCGCGGACCCTCGGGAATTGCGCGAAGTAGGAATCGACATAGCTCTTGGCCTCGGACGTCGAGACGCCGAGCTCCTTGCCGAGCGTAAACGGGGCCATCCCGTAGAGCAGCGCGAAGTTGATGCGCTTGGCGGCGAACCGCATCTCCTGGCTGACGAGGTCCGGCGAGACTCCGAAGATCTTCGCGGCCGTCGCGCGGTGGATGTCCTGTCCCTCTTCGAAGGCCCGAATGAGCGCCTCGTCTCCGGACAGGTGCGCGAGAATGCGCAGCTCGATCTGTGAGTAATCCGCGACGACGAGCTTTCCTCCCGGCGGTGCGACGAAGGCCTTTCGGATCTCGCGCCCCGCCTCCGTGCGAATCGGGATGTTCTGGACGTTGGGGTCGGAGGACGACAGCCGTCCTGTCGCGGCGACGGTCTGCCGGAACGAAGAATGCACGCGACCCTGCGAGTCGGCGAGAGCAGGCAGGGCATCGACGTAGGTTCCTTTGAGCTTGCTGATCTCGCGGAACTCGAGCACGAGCTTCGGTAAGGGAAACCCGCGCTCGGCGAGCTCGGTCAGGACCTCCACGCCGGTCGAAGAGCTCCGGGTCTTCGCGGTCTTCTTCAGCACGGGATAGCCGAGCTTCTCGAAGAGGATCTGCCCGAGCTTGACGGGGGAGTTCACGTTGAACTCCTCGCCCGCCTCCGCCCAGATCTTCTGCTCGATCGCGCGCAGGTCCTTTTCCATCCGCGTCGAGATCTCGCGCAAGAACGGCACGTCGACCGCGACACCGGCGATCTCCATCCGCGCGAGCACCGGCGTCAGAGGCCTTTCGATCTCGCGGTAGATGCGGTCGAGCGCCGGCCGCGCGGCCAGTTCGTCGCGCAACGGCTCGGCGAGCGCAAACGCCGCCGCTGAACGCTCGGCCAGCCAGCGGTCCGCGTTCGCGATCTCGTACGAGTCGGGGAGCGCGCAGGAAGAGATCCCCGCCTCCTTGTCGGACAGCAGGCGCTGCCCCAGCCGCTGGAACGCCATCGGCTCGAGGTCGGGGCTCGCGACGCCCGAAGAGAGGACGTACTGCGCCAGGCACACGTCGAAAACGTTGCCGACGACGCGGCGGCCCGCCCGCGCGAGGAGCGCGTCGAGCGGCTTGGCGTCCGCCATCGCGAACGAGGCCCCGGGCCGGTCGATCGACGCCCAAAGCTCCGCGACGCGAGCGGCGTCGGCTTCGGCGATCTGAGAGGCGGTGCCGTCGGAAAGGCCGAGAAGCGCGTCGCCGCCGCGGTTTAAGAGCGCGACGCCCGTCCACCCGCCCGAAAGCGCGGGTGTCTCGCCGGCGGCCAGGCGCCGGGAGGAAACCTCCGGAGGCGCGGCGGAGTCTCCCTGGATCTCCGCCGCCAGCGAATGGAACTCGAGCCGCACGAAGATCTCCTTCAGGCGCGGGAAATCCGGCGGCGAGCAGCGCAGGTCTTCCGGGTCGAACGGGATTGGGAGGTCTGTCGGGATCTCGACGAGCCTTCGCGACAGGAGGGCGGCCTCGCGATTCTGCCGGAGGCTCTCGCCGACCTTTCCTTTGATCTCGTCCGCCCGCTCGAGGAGCGCCGTCAGGCCCCCGTACTCGAGGATCCACTTCTTCGCCGTCACCTGCCCGACTCCGGGCACGCCGGGGATGTTGTCGACGCTGTCTCCCATCAGGGCGAGCACGTCGGCCACCTGTGCCGGCTTCACGCCGAAGAAGGACTCGACTCCCGCGTCGTCCAAGAAAGTCTCCTTGCCGGTATGGAACACGCGGACACGAGGACCGACCAGCTGCAGCATGTCCTTGTCCGCCGTGACGATGACGACGTCGTATCCGGCGGCGGCGGCTTTGGCCGACAGGGTGCCGATCACGTCGTCCGCCTCGTAGCCCGGAAGCTCGAGGATCGGGATCCGATAGGCATCCAGGAGGAGCCGGATGTCTGCGAGCTGGGAAGAAAGGTCGTCTGCCATCGCCACCCGGTTCGCCTTGTATTCGGCGTACGCCTCATGGCGCGTCGTGCGCTCGGGGCCGTCCCACGCGATGGCGCACAGGTCGGGGGTGTGCTCCCGGAGCATCTTCCGGAGCATGGTGACGAACCCGTAGATGGCGTTGGTGGGCCGGCCGGCGGACGTCGAAAGCCTCTGAATCGCGTGGTAGGCGCGATGGATGTTCGACATCGCGTCGACCAGGTAGACCGTCTTTTCCGACATGGGGGAGGGATTGTATCCAGCGTGGTTTTCGTCTCCGTGCTCCCCGGAACGAAGGGCAGGGAGCGGCACCAAAGGCCTCTTCTGTCGGACGATCGGAGAGGCGGCCTTCCGGACAATCGCGCGGGGAAGGGGTCGGAGCGGCAGACAAGTCCCGATGAGCCAGGGGCTTGGGCCGATTCGAGCGGCGCGCAGAAAAGAAAACGCGCGACCCGTTGCCGGAGTCGCGCGATCAATAGAGCCACACTAACAAACGCGCACGGAAGAGTCAAGACATTTCGAATGCGCTCTCTTGCAGGGGCGCCTCGCCATGAAACGCAATGATTTCGCGCTCACGGCACGCGGGTCGCGATGTTCTATGGCCGCGGAACGGCGCCGCGAGACGGAACAAGAGGGAGCGGGTCAGAAGGTTGGAGAGGAGGGCCGGCGGAAAAAACAAATCGCGCGACCCGTTGCCGGAGTCGCGCGATCGAATGCAAGAACTCTAACAAACGCGCACGGCGGCGTCAAGCGAAATCGTCACGCGATCCGCAAACGTGTAAACGGCGACTGGTGAGACGGTTGGGGGATCGAAAGGGCGCCCGGTCGCGTGCGCCCGGAGCGCTCGGAGCGCTAGAAACGCTTGCGAACCGAGGCGAGGATGTGCGCGCGCAGCCTCTGCGCGTCGTTCTGGATCTGCGCGGTCTCTCCCTGCATCTTCGCGACGAAGGCCGGGTCGGAGATTCCGGACAGATTGACCCCGACGTTCAGCAGGGCGCTCTCCGCGGCGGCCTCGAGAAGCAGGGCCGCCGAGCCCGCGTCGGACGCCGCGCTGGGATTGCCTTTTTCGACCAGCTCGGGGAGGGAGGCGAGCACGCGGGAGGCGAGCTGCGCGGTCCGCATCGGGACTTCCGTCGCCCGGCGGTTCGCGATCGCCAGGGCGTCTGTCCGGGCGGCTTTCTGGGAGTCGGTGTCCTTGCTGAGGCGGCGCGCGGCCACGACGAGCTCGTACGCCTCCGAATCCTCGCGGGCGAGCTTTAAGAATTCCAGCCGCGCCGACGCCGCCGCCTGCGCGATCGGACGGACGGCCGCGTGGGATTCCGCATATTTGTCGCGTGTGAGCGTCAAGGCCGCGACCATCTCCATGAGGCTCGCCCCCATGGCGCCGGCGATGGCCGCCGCGGTGCCTCCGCCGGGAGTCGGCGAGTCCGATCCCAGCGCGTCGATGAACTCGATGACGGTGAGCTTCGCGAACTCGGTCATGTCGTCGGGCTCGGAACCCAGAGGCCCCGGAGGGAAACGCCGGCGACGAGGTTCACGCCCCAATGATAGACGAGGTGCCGGTCGTCGGGAGCGTCGAGCAGGACGACGTCCGCCGACTTGCCCGGTTCGAGAGATCCGGTCTCGGCGGCGAGGCCGAGAGACGCGGCGGCGTTCAAGGTCATGCCGGTCAGCGTCTCTTCCACCGAGAGACCCGAATCGAGGCACGCGTGCGACGCGACCGAGGCCAGCGATTCCGTGAAGCACGTGCCGGGGTTGGCATCCGACGCGACGGCGACGGGAACTCCCGCCTCGATCAGCGCCCGGGCGGGCGCGGGGCGCGATCGCATCCACCACGCGGTTCCAGGCAGGAGGATGGCGATCGTGCCGGAGCGCGAAAGCGCCGCGATTTCCTCGGCTCCGATGCGAAGCAGATGGTCAGCCGATGCCGCGGAGAGCTCCGCGGCGAGAAGGGCCCCTCCTGAACGCGCCAGCTCGTCGGCGTGGATTCGGATCCCCATGCCCCTCGTTCGGGCGGCGGTCAGGATGCGTCTTGACTGCGCAACCGTGAAGACGCCCTCTTCGCAGAAGACATCGCAAAATGTCGCCAGACCGGCGGCTGCCGGAAGAATCTCCGAGACAATCGTTTCGACCCATTCGTCCGGCCGGTCCCGGCTTTCCGGAGGGAACTCGTGCGCGGCGAGCAGAGTGGGAACGATGCGAGGGAGGGTCTCTCCGCGCTCTCCGGCGAGGAGCCGGAGCGCGCGCAGCTCATCGGAGACCGTGAGCCCGTAGCCGGTCTTCGCCTCGACGGTCGTCGTCCCGCACGACCGCATGCGGGCCAGCCGGCGGTGGAGAAGGGCGCGCAGCTCGTCGTCCGAGGCCGCTCGCGTCGCGGCGACCGGCGCGCGGATTCCCCCTCCCGCGGCCGCGATCGACTCGTAGCTTTCGCCGGCGAGCCGGCGGCCGATCTCCGGACCGCGGTCCCCGGCCCAGACC
>JALYUA010000146.1 GCA_030854005.1 Acidobacteriota bacterium | reverse complement strand
ACCGAGAGCCTCGCGCTCTGGGTGCTCGGCGGCGTGTTCGCTTCCGTGATCGCGGTGTGGGGCGTGCGGGTGTTCGTCTCGATCGCGCCGCCCGACATTCCCCGGCTCGAAGAGATCCGGCTCGACGCCGGCGTTCTCGGCATCTCCCTGCTGTCGTCCCTCGTGACCGGCCTGCTCTTCGGGGTCATCCCCGCGATTCACATGTCGCGCTGGAGGGTCCAGGGACCTCTCCAGGACTCCGCCCGCGGCGCGACGTCGGACCGCACGGGAGGCCGGCTGCGCTCGTGGCTCGTCGTGTCCGAGATGGCGCTCGCCTGCCTCCTCGTGGTCGGCACGGGCCTTCTGACGAGGAGCTTCCTGCGGGTCCGCGCTTCCGACCCGGGCTTCGACGCGGCCGGCGTGCTCACTCTCGAAGTCGCGCTGCCTGATTCCCGCTACGCGTCGGGAGAGTCCATCCAGGCGTTCTTCGCGGAGGCGCGCGAGCGAATCTCCGCGATTCCCGGCGTGCGCTCGGTCGGCGGCTCGACGCATTTTCCTTACCGCAACCGGTGGCGCAATCCCGTCACGGCGGAGGGACGCGAGCCGGCCAGCGCGGACCAGGCGCCCCTGGCGACGATCTCCCCCGTCACGCCGGGCTATTTCGAAGCCATGGGCATTCCGCTGCGCGCCGGCCGCCTCTTCACGTCGCGCGACGAGGCCGCGACGCTTCCCGCCGCTCTTCTCGACGAGACCGCCGCGCGCCAGTTTTTCCCGGGCCAGAACGCCGTCGGAAAGCGCGTCCGGCTCGGGTCCGGCGGAACCGACCCGGCCTGGATGACGGTCGTCGGGGTAGTCGGGACCATCCGCGAAAATCCGGAGGCCCGCTCCTTCCCCGAGATCTACCTGCCGTTTCGCCAGCTCGCGCCGCGCCTGGTGCCCCTGCTCGGCCGGACAATGTTCTTCGCGGTGCGCTCCGGAGGAGATCCGCTGGCTCTGACGGGGACGATCCGCGGGACGATCCGGTCGATCGACCCCCAGCAGCCGATCGCCGCCGTCGCGCTTCTCGAGGACCTGCGGGCCGACTCCCGCGCGGAGCGCCGGTTCAGCATCTCCCTGATCTCCGTGTTCGGATTCAGCGCGATCCTTCTCGCGGCGATCGGCCTCTACGGGCTCGTCTCCTATTCCGTGGCTCAGCGGACCCGCGAGATCGGAATCCGTTCGGCGCTCGGGGCCCTGCGGGCCGACATCGTGCGCCTGGTCCTGCGGCAGGGACTCGTCCTCGGCCTTGCCGGCGCGGGCGCCGGGATTCTCGCGTCGTATCTCGTGACGCGGTTCCTGTCCCGGCTGCTGTTCGAGATCTCTCCGACCGACCCGATCACTTTCGCCGCCGGATCCGCGATCGTGCTTTCGATCGCCCTTCTCGCGACGTACCTGCCGGCTCGCCGGGCGGCGAGGCTCGATCCGATGAGCGCGCTTCGTCATGAGTGAGTCGCGCCGCGGTCCGGCCCGAGGGCCAGAAAGGGAAAATCCATGATCCAGGACCTGCGGCACGCGCTGCGCACTCTGGCCCGGAGCCCCGGTTTCGCCGCGGCGGCGATCGCCACGCTCGCGCTCGGGATCGGCGCGAACACCGCGATCTTCTCGATCGTCCGGTCCGTGCTCTGGCGGCCGCTGCCCTTCGCCGACAGCGAGCGGCTGGTGCGCGTCGGGCACGTCCGTCCCTCGTCGGCGCGGCCCGATGACACCTTCTCGCCTCAGGACTTCGACGACCTCGCGCGCACCCGGGCGGGGTTCTCGAGCGTCGCCGCGTTCGAGTTCGTCCCCGGCCTCACCGGGATGAACCTGACGGGATCGGGAGAGCCGGCCCGAATCGAGACGGCCTTCGTCTCGGGGAGCTTCTTTCCGACTCTCGGAACCCGGGCGGCGCTCGGCCGGACGCTCGCGCCGGAGGAAGACGTGCCGGGCCGGGACCGCGTGGTCGTCGTCTCCCGCCGTCTCTGGGCGTCGCGCTTCGGCGCCGATAGCGGAATCGTCGGCAGGACGATCCGGCTGGACGGCAAGCCATTCACCGTGGCGGGCGTCATGCCGGACGACTTCGGTTTCCCTTCCCGCGGCGTCGACGCCTGGGTCCCGATCTCGCTCGTCGGAGAGGACGACGTACCCCACAAGCGCTACGTGCGCTGGATGGCGGTCGTGGCGCGCCTCTCTCCGGGAGTCTCTCTCGCCGCGGCGCGCGCCGGAACCGACGCGCTCTTCCAGCGCCTCGCGGCCCTGTACCCCGACAGCAACGCGGGCTTCGAGCACGCGAGTCTCGAACCGCTCTCCGATTCGATTTTCGGGGATCTGCGCCGGCCGCTCACGGTTCTCCTCGCGGCCGTCGGGATGGTCCTCCTGATCCTGTGCGCGAACCTCGGCGGCCTGTTGCTCGCGCGCGGAAGCGCCCGCCGCCGCGAGATCGCCATCCGCGTCGCGCTCGGCGCGTCCCGCGGGCGGGTGATCCGGCACCTCCTGATGGAGACCGCGGTCCTCTGCGCGGTCGGCGGAGCGCTCGGGGTGGTCCTCGCGTTCTGGGCGGTGACCCTTCTCCCGGCCACGGCGGGCGGGCTTCCCCGTGCGGTCGACATCCGCCTGGATCCCGCGCTCGTCGGTTTCACGCTCGCTCTTTCGAGCCTGACCGGGCTCCTCTTCGGCCTGGCTCCCGCCGTCCAGGCGGCGCGTGCGAGCCTCGCGAGCGCTCTCCAGTCGGGAGGCCGCGGCGGCGGCCCGGATCGAAGCCGCCGCTCGCTTCTCCGCGCGCTGGTCGTCTGCGAGTGCCTCCTTGCCGGGGTGCTGCTGACGGGCGCGGGGCTTCTCGGGAAGAGCTTCTGGCGGCTGGCGCAGTCCGACCCCGGCATCCGCCCGGCGCAGGTCCTGGCGGTCTCCCTGTCGATCCCCATGGAACGGTATTCGAGCCCGCCGGAGCAGGACGCCTATCGCGACCGGATTCTCGACCGGCTCCGGGCGCTCCCCGGGGTGAAGGCGGTCGGCGCGAGCAAGACGATGCCCCTCGCCGGCGGGGGCGAGCCCTACGGATTCTTCGTCGACGGGCGGCCCGAGAGCGAAGGCCGGATCCGCCCCGAAGCGGGAGCGATCATCGTGACCACGGGCTATTTTGCCGCCCTTGGCGTCCCCATCCTCGCCGGCCGGCCCTTTTCCCGCGAAGACATGGAAGAGAAGCGACGCGTGATCGTCGTGAACGAGGCGTGGGCGAAGCAGCTCTGGCCGGGTCAGAGCGCAGTCGGAAAGGTGCTCAGTCTCGGCAAGACCGCGCGCCTGGAAGTGATCGGCGTCGTCGGAAACATTCGCCACGCGGGGCTCTCGCGGCCGGCCGGCGCAGCCGCCTACGTTCCGGAGTCTCTCTTTCCGCGATCGAGCATGAAGATCTTCCTGCGGTTCTCGGGCGACCCGGTCTCCATGGCCTCGGCGGCCCGCAAGGCCGTCTGGAGCGTGGACCGGGACCAGCCGATCGCGGAGATTGCGTCCCTTCCGGACGTCGTCTCGAGGTCGGTCGCGCGCCCGAGGTTCTTCATGCTCCTCCTGGTCGCGTTCGGAGGGGCAGCGCTCGCCCTCGCCGCCACCGGGCTCTACGGCACCTTGAGCTACGGCACGCGGCAGCGCCGCCGTGAAATGGGCATCCGCCTGGCGCTCGGGGCCCAGCGCCGGGACGTCGTCCGGCTCGTCCTCGAAGAAGGAACGTCGCTCGCGCTGCTCGGGGTCGGGCTCGCGATCCCGGCATCCCTCGCGGCCTCGCGCCTGCTCGGCAGCCTCCTGTTCGACGTCGCGCCTCACGACCCGCTCGTGTTGATCTCCGTCGTGGTGTTCCTTCTGGCGGTCGGCGCCGGGGCGAGCTTCCTCCCCGCGCGCTCCGCTTCCCGCGTGGAACCGGCGATCGCGCTGCGGCAGGACTGAAAATGAAACAGGACCTCCGTTACGCCGTCCGGTCTCTCGCGCGCAGTCCCGGATTCGCGATCGCCGCGATCGTCACGCTGGCTCTCGGGATCGGCGCGAACACGGCGGTCTTCAGCATCGTGCGCGCCGTGCTTCTGCGGGCGCCGGCGTTCCCGGAGCCGGATCGCGTGGTCCTTCTCTGGGAGAAGAACGCGAAGCAGGGATACGAGGAGAACCCTCCGTCGGCCGCGAATTTCGAGGAGTGGCGCCGCGCCGCGCGCTCCTTCGAGAGCCTCGCGCTCGTCGACGGCCAGCGCCAGTTCAATCTCGCCGAGAACGGCCGTCCGGAGCGAGTCGCCGGCGCCGCCGCGGGCGCGGACCTCTTCCGTGTCCTGCGCGTCGCGCCCGCTCTCGGCCGCGCGTTCGACGCGTCGGAAGAGACCCCCGGGAAGGACGCCGTGGTCCTCCTCGGCGACGCCCTCTGGCGCAGCCGCTTCCAGGCGGACCCCTCGATCGTCGGACGGGACCTCTCGATCGACGGCCGGCCGCGCACGGTCGTCGGCGTCATGCCCGCCGGTTTCGTCTTCCCGGGCGAGAGCGGCGCGGTCGGCGGCGGAGCGCCTCCGCCGGAGGCGAAGCTCTGGGTCCCCCTCGCCCTGTCGCCGTCCGAATGGAGCCAGCGATCGAGCCACTTTCTGCGCGCGGTGGGACGCCTGCGCCCGGGCGTCGCGCTCCCGGCCGCGGTCCGCGAGGTATCGACTCTTCAGGCGGGAATCGAACGCGATCACCCGGACGACTACGTCGGGTCCGAGGTCCGCGCCGTTCCCGTGCACGCCCAGGCGGTCGGCGCCGTGCGCCCCGTTCTCTGGATGCTGCTCGCGGCGGTCGGCTTCGTCCTGCTGATCGCGTGCGCGAACATCGCGCATCTGCTTCTCGCGCGCGCGGCCTCCCGCCAGAAGGAGATGGCGATCCGCACGGCGCTCGGAGCGGCGCGCGGCCGCATCTTCCGGCAGCTCGCCATCGAGAGCGGTTCGCTCGCCGTGGCCGGAGGAATCGCGGGGGTTCTGCTCGCCGCGTGGGCGCTCGCGGCGCTCCGTCCGATGATGCCGCCCGAGCTGCCGGGCGTGGAGTCGATCCGCGTCGACGCCGCCGTCCTCGCCTTCACCCTTCTCGTCTCCCTCGCGACCGGCCTCCTGTTCGGCCTGGCGCCGGCGCTCGAGCTGTCGCGTCCCAACCTGGGGGACGCGCTCGCGGAGGGAGGCCGCGGCGCCGCGGATGGGCGGCGCGGTCGGCGGCTGCGGGACGTGCTCGTGGTCGGACAGATGGCCCTCGCGCTCCTCCTTTCGGTGGGCGCGGCGCTCATGACGCGAAGCCTTCTCCGGCTCCAGGGCGTCGCTTCGGGATTCGATGCCCGAGGCGTCCTGACGGCCGAGCTGACGCTCCCGAAATCCCCTTACGCCACTCGCGTCGATCGCGCGCGCTTCTTCACGTCTCTCGTCGAGCGCGTGCGCGCCGTTCCGGGCGTGCTCTCCGCGGGGATGACGACGGCGCTGCCACTGTCCGGCGAAAACATGAACTTCGCTCTCGACGTCGCGGGCCGGCCGAAGCGGCCGGCGGAATTTCCCTCCGCGGACCTGCGGGCCGTCGACTCCGGATATTTCGCCGCGCTGCGTATTCCGCTGCGGCGGGGCCGTCTTTTTTCCTCAGCGGACGGTCCAGCCTCCCCGCGCGTGATGGTGATCAACGAGGCTCTCTCCGCCAGATACTTTCCCGGCCAGGATCCGATCGGGCGGCGCCTGACCGTTGGGATCAACGCCTTCGAGGGCGCCGTCGTGGGCGTGGTCGGCGACGTGAAGCAGGTCAGCCTCGAAAAGCCCGCCAGCGAAGAGGTCTACGTCCTCTTCTCCCAGGCTCCCTTCTGGCCGACGGCGCGGCTGGTCATCCGCACCGCCGGAGACCCCGCGGCGATCGGCCCGCGGGTGCGCGAAGAAGTGACCGCCCTGGACCCGGCGCAGGCCGTCGCCGCGGTCCGCACGCTCGAGGACGTCACGGGGCGCTCCGTCGCGCAGCCGCGTTTCCGCGCCGCGCTGGTGGGGTTCTTCGGCGTCCTCGCGCTCGCCCTGGCCGCGATCGGCCTCTACGGCGTGCTGTCGTACGGCGTGTCCCGGCGCCGGCGCGAGATCGGGATCCGGATGGCTCTCGGAGCGGGATCCGGACGGGTCGTCCGGCTGGTGCTCTCGCAGGGGCTTTTCCTCGCCGGCATCGGTCTCTCGGCCGGAGCGGTCGCGGCCTTCGCGACGACCCGCCTGCTGTCGTCGTTTTTGTTCGGAGTCTCTCCGACCGACCCGGCGACGTTTGCCGGCGTTGCCGCGGTCCTGCTCGCGGTCGCCGCGCTCGCCTGTTATCTGCCGGCCCGCCGGGCCTCCCGAATCGATCCCGGAATCGCCCTGAGACAGGAGTGATCATGAGAATCCTTCTGCAGGACCTCCGCTACGCCTTCCGCGCCTTCCGCCGGAGTCCCGGCTTCGCCGCGATCGCGATCCTGACGCTCGCGCTCGGCATCGGCGCGAACACCGCCATTTTTTCGGTCGTGGACGCCGTCCTCCTGCGCGACCTGCCGTTTCGCCAGGCGTCGCGGCTGGTGTTCCTGTTCGCGACGAGCCCGGCGCGCGGGGTCGATACCGACGTGACCTCGATCGCGAATTATCTCGACTGGCGCAACCAGAGCACGGTCTTCGAGCGGGTCGGAGGGTTCGACACCGACGGAGGCAGCCTGACTTCGGGCGGCGAGCCGGAGGCGGTCGCCCTCGCCCTCGTGTCTTCGAACTTCTTCGAGGTGCTCGGCGTCCGTCCCGCCCTGGGCCGGAGCTTCCGCGACGGGGAAGACGGGGTGAATCCCGCGCCCGTCGTCATGCTCGGCCACGATCTCTGGGTCCGGCGATTCGGAGGCGACCGCGGCGTCGTCGGCCGGACGATCCAGATCGACGGCGTCTCGAAACAGGTCGTGGGCGTCCTTCCCGCGGGTTCCGAATTCCCGCCCGATTCCGACATCTGGCAGCCGCTCGCGCTTCCGAAGGATCTCGAGGCGCAGCGAGGCGCCTTCTTCTTCAACGTCCTCGGCCGCTTGAAACCGGGCGTCTCGGTCGCGCGCGCCTCGTCGGAGTTGAAGACGATCGCGGCCCGTCTCGCGCAGGATCACCCGCGGACGAACGCCGGATGGAGCGCGACCGCCGTCCCGTTCCGCGACCAGCTCGTCCGCGAGTACCGGACTCTCCTGCTCCTTCTCCTCGGGGCGGTCGGATTCGTCCTGCTGATCGCGTGCGCGAACGTCGCCAACCTCCTCCTGGCGCGGGGCGCGTCGCGGGAACGCGAGATCGCCACCCGCGCGGCGCTCGGAGCCGGAAGCGCGCGCCTCGTTCGGCAGCTCCTGACCGAAGGCCTGGCCCTCTCTCTCTCGGGGGCCCTTCTCGGCGTCTTTGCGGCGCAGGGCGCGCTCGCCGCCTTCGTCCAGGCGCTCCCGACCGGTCTTCCGCCGTGGATGAGCCCGTCGATCAACCTCCCGGTCCTCCTCTTCACGCTGGGCGCGTGTCTTCTGACGACCCTGGTGTTCGGATCGCTTCCGGCGCTCCACGCCCTGCAGTCTGCGCTGATCACGGGCCTCGGCGGCGCGGGTCGGCAGGGCGGCGCGGGCCGCGCGGCGCGGTCGCAGAAGTTTCTCGTCGTCTCCGAAGTGGCTCTCGCTCTGATCCTCCTGTCGGGCGCCGGCCTCGTCTTGAAGAGCCTCCATCGCCTCCAGGGAGTCGCTCCCGGATTCCACACCGATTCTGTCGTCGCGGGGAGGCTCTCTCTCCCCTCTCCGCGCTACGACGAAGCGCCGGCGCGGCGCGCTCTCGTCGCCGCGGTCGTCGAGCGTCTTCGAGCGACTCCGGGGATCGCTGCGGCATCCGCGGCGCAGACGCTCCCCCTGTCCGGCGTGGTCGCGGATACCCATGTCCGAATCGAGGGACAGCCCGAGCTCGCTCCCGCGGACCGGCCTGTGGCCGGCTTCGACTCGGTCACGCCCGGCTACTTCGCGACGATGGGGATTCCGTTTCGCGATCCGGGCTCCCGCGATTTCTCGTCCGCGGACGATCGCGGCGCGACTTCGGTCGCGATCGTGAACGAAGCGATGGCGCGCCGGTTCTGGGCGGGCGAGACCGCGATCGGCAAGCGCTTCACGATCGGGAAGGACACCACGCTTCAGATCGTCGGGGTCGTCGGGGACGTCCGGCGCGCGCGCCTTTCCGAGGCGGAGACGCCACACTTCTACCTTCCGTTCGCCCAGAGGTCGAGCGGCTTCTTCTTCGTCGTCGCGCGCGGCGCTGGCGGCGCAAGCGGGTCGACGACGGCCCAGGCGATCATCCGCGCCGTCCGTTCGGAAGACCCCCTCCTCTCCGTCGCGGCAGCGCGGCCGATCGAGACGATGCGGCGGAGCTCCCTGGCGATCCCGCGCTTCGCGACGCTGCTGCTGAGCGGCTTCGCCGCGCTGGCTCTTCTGCTCGCGGCGCTCGGGCTCTACGGGGTTCTCGCTCATGCCGTCTCGCGCCGCACCGCCGAGATCGGGATCCGGATGGCGATCGGGGCGCGGCCCTCCGATGTCTTCGCGCTGGTCGCGCGGGAAAGCCTTCGGCTGACCGCCGTCGGGCTGATGATCGGTCTCGCCGCGGCGCTCGCCCTGACACGCCTCCTGCGCGGGATGCTGTTCGAGGTCGGGCCGGCCGATCCGCCCACACTGCTCGGCGTCTCGATTCTCCTGCTCTCCGTCGCGTTCTTCGCGACCTGGCTGCCGGCGCGTCGCGCCACGGCGATCAGCCCGATCGAAGCGCTGCGGCAGGAATGAGAGAGAGACCATGATCTCCCGCCTCCGGCAGGCCGTCCGGTCGCTCGCCCGCAGCCCCGGGTTCACGGTCACGGCGGTCTTGACCGTCGCGATCGCGATCGGGATCAACGCGGCCATCTTCTCCATCCTGCGAGCGGTCGTCCTGTCCCCGCTGCCCTACCGGGACCCGGGCCGCGTCGTCGCCGCGTGGGAAGTCCTCGAGGGAGAGGGCGGCCAGCCCTGGCGCGTATCGCCGAAGACGTTTCTCGCGTGGAGGGAGCGGAGCCACGTCTTCTCGGGCCTGGCGGCTTTTGGCGGCTCTCGCGCGACGCTCACGGGCGCCGGCGATCCCGTGGCGCTTCAGGGCTCCCGCGTTTCCGACGGGTACTTCGACGTTCTCGGCGTCGCGCCGAGGCTCGGGCGGACGTTTCGCTCCGAGGACATCCTGCCGGGCGCCGCACCGGTGGTCCTGATCGCCGAGTTGCTCTGGAAGACGCGGTTCGGCGGCGACCGCGCGGTCCTCGGCCGGTCTCTTCTCCTCGACGGCAAGCCGAAAATGGTGATCGGTGTGATGCCATCCCTGTTTCTTCCGCTGGGCGCCAGCGCGACGACGACGATCGAGTTCGGATCGGACGCCGCGTTCTGGACCCCGGCCGACCTGACGGCGGCCGCGGCGCGCCGCGGGCGAAGCTACGTGCTCGGGGTCGTGGGGCGCCTCTCCCCCGGCGTCGACCGGGCCCGAGCGGAGCGCGAGATGACCGCGCTTCAGCAGGCGCTTCGAAAGGAAGACGGCGGCAACAAGGCGATCGCAGCGCGCCTCCGCTCCCTGACCGACGAGGCCGAGGGCGCCGTGCGCCCGGCCCTTCTGCTCGTCTGGGCGGCGGTGCTGCTGGTTCTCCTGATCGCGTGCGTGAACGTGTCGAACCTTCACTTCGCGCGATCCGAGACGCGGCGCCGCGAGCTGGCCATCCGCGCGGCCCTCGGCGGCTCCCGGCCGCGGCTCGTCGGGCAACTGCTCGTCGAGAGTCTCGTCCTCGCGCTGGCGGGGGGCGTCCTCGGGATCCTGCTCGCGTTCTGGGCGCTCCCCCTGCTGCTCCGGCTCGTTCCCGCCGGGTTGCCGCGCCTGTCGGACGTCTCGCTTTCCGGGGGAACCGTCGCGTTCGGCCTCCTTCTCTCCGTCGCGGCGGGAATTCTCTTCGGCCTCGCGCCGGCCATCCACTTGACGCACGCCGGGCTCGAAGAGGATCTGCGCTCGACGACGCGCTCGGGCTCGCAGTCGAAGCGAAGCCGCCGCGCTCTGGCCGGCATGGTGATCGCGGAGATCACCCTCGCTTCGATGCTGGTCGTCGGAGCCGGTCTCCTGACCCGCAGCTTCGGGCGGCTGACGGGCGTCGACCTCGGCTTCCGCTCGTCGCGGGTACTGGTTCTTCCGGTTCCGATTCCGCAGTCGACCTACGACCGCTGGCAGAAGGTGGCCAGCTACCAGGATGCCCTGCTGTCCCGGCTTCGCGCCGAGCCGGGCGTCGTGTCCGCCGCCCTCGCCTACAACCATCCCCTCGAGGCGCAGTGGTCGGCGACCGCCGAGATCGTGGGCAGGCCCGCGCCCTCCGGGGAGCCCGAGCATTCGGTCTGGTTCCGGTCCGTTTCGGAAGGATATTTCCGGACACTCGGCGTTCCTCTCCGCCAGGGGCGGGATTTCGACGTCCGCGACGACGCCGCGCACCCGGGAGTCGCGATCGTCAACGAGACGTTTGCACGCCGCGAGTTTCCCGGGCAGTCGCCGATCGGCCGCCGCCTTCACGCGGCGTCGGCGGCGTGGACATGGG
>JALYUA010000144.1 GCA_030854005.1 Acidobacteriota bacterium | reverse complement strand
GGACGTTCCCACGATATTCCGGTAGATGTCGGAGGGAAGAACCCGGTTGTCCTGGAGCACGACGCCGAGCTGCTGGCGGACGAGGCGGGCGTCGAGAGTCGAGAGGTCCTGCCCGTCGTAGTAGATCCCGCCCTTCTCGGCGGTCTCGAAGCCGAGCATCAGCCGCATCAGGGTCGACTTCCCGGAGCCGGAGCCGCCGACGAACGCGACGAACTCGCCGGGCTCGATCTTCAGGGAAACGTCCTGGAGGATCCAGGGCCCGTCCTCGATGTACCGGAACCAGACGTGGGAAATTTCGATCTCGCCTTTCAGCGCGCCCGGGGCCGACTTCGTGTCGTCGATTTCGGGGGGCGTCGTGAGGATGGGCCTCAGACGCTCCCAGATCGGGACCGCCTTCAGCATCCCGAGCGAGGCATCGGACAGCGATTGCATCGAGACCAGGAAGAGCGCGAATGCCGTCGAGAACCCGATGAACTCACCCGTCGAGATGCTGGACGGAACGCCCTTCGCCGCGGCGGCGCTCTGGACGCTCACCAGCGTGAAGAAGATCGCCATCGAGGAGAGGATCGGGTACGCGGAGTTGAAAACGGAAACGGTGTTCTGGATCCGCCCGGCCTTGAACGCCAGCCGCCGCTGGTCCGAGAACTCCTTCGCCCAGACGCGAAACCCGTGGTCTTCCGCGCCGGAAATCCGGAGCTTGCCGACGCCTGAGATGAGCTGCAGGACGAGGCCGGTGATCCGGCCGTTCATCGTGAGCTGGTCCCGCTGGTACCGCAGCTGCAGATAGTTGGCCACCGTGGTGAAGGTCACGAAGACGATCGTCAGCCCGATTCCGAGGAGCGCCAGGGGGAGGCTGTAGGTCAGCATCAGACCCACGTAAAAGATCGACGACATCGCGCCGAGAATGGCGCTGACCCCGGCGCCGGCGAGCAGATGCCGGATCGCGTCGATCCCCTGCGCCCGATCCGCGAGGTCTCCCGAGGAGTACTTGCGGAAAAACGTCGACGGCAGATCGAGAAGCCGGTCCCACATCGCGGCCTGGACCGAGTAGTCCATCTTTCCCTGCACCCGAAGAACGGCGATGCTCTGCGTCAGCTTGAAGGCGATGGACGCGAGAGCTCCGATCACGAGCGCGGCGCAGAACTGCACGAGCATCCCCCGCTCGGCCTGCGGAATGGCCGTGTCGAAGAGCTTCCCCGTGAAGTACGGGGTCATGGCAGCCAGGATCCCCATTCCGGCGCCCATCAGGGCCAGGGTGATGAACTCGCGGCCGAGGCCCTTGACGCCGAAACGGAGCACGTGCTTGACCGTGAGGAGCCCGTCCGGGAAGCGGCGGTAGAAGACCCACCCGAACGGCTGCAGCTTCTGGGCGAGCTCCGGCGTCACAGGCTCCCGGCGTCCCGTTCTCCCGTCGACCCAGTCGTAGGACGTCGGGCTCGTGGGGAGGAGGGCGACCGGCTCCTTCGTCTCTTCGCCTCGCGCGAGAAGCGGCCCCTGATCCTGCTTCCACCAGTCGTCTCTCAGCGCGACCTGGCGCGTGCGGAAGCGCGAGAGCGTGGCGACCGCGTGGAGATGATCCTCGAAGCTGCGCTCGACCCCGGTGTCAGCCGGCTTTCGGGCGTCCATGCCGAGCTCTTCGCAGATGGCGCGGCACGCCTGGAAGACGGGCTCCGCCTCCCCGAACGCGGCGCGCGGCTTCCCCTTGGGCGCGCCGCTCGCGAGGACGGCGCCGATCTCCTTGAAGGCGGCTTCTCGCGCCGCATTCAGATTTTCAGACTTGTTCTTCTGCCGGTTGAACTCGTCGACCGACGCGAGCTTCTTGTTCAGGAACTCGCACTCGCAGAGCGCCTGGTGGAAAGTGTCCAGCCCGCGCCACAGCTCCGGCCGCGCGAGGACCGCGGGCCCGGAGCGCGGAGTGAAAGACAATCCCTCGACGGACGACTCGATCCACGTATCCCGCGTCACGGGGAAGAGGATGTCCCCCGCGCCCGGCAGGACCTCCGCCATGCTCACGAAAAGTAGCGCGCCGCCGCGGACCTCGACCCAGACGACGCCCTTCTGGGCGCGGGCTCGCCCCTGGAAGGGCAGCGTCGCGGGCTGTCCGTCCATCAGGTCGATGGGGGTGGGGCCCGGAGGCAGGTCGCGCACCAGCGACTTCGACAGGCCGGTGACCCACGTCTCGACGAGCGCGTGGATGCGGTCCGCGTGCTTCCCCGAGGTCGCGAGCTCCGCCAGCCTCCCCCGCGAGATCATCCGCAGCTTCGTTCCCGTCTTGCCTGCGGCGAGAAACCCGGAGCCGAGGCCGTACCCGGCGAAATCCATTCCGAAGAGCGCCTGCCCCGTCTCGACGCTGATGAAGTGCGTCCGCGCGCCCGACGCCTCGCCGTTCTGGATGGCAACCGTGAAGACTTCGAGCCGCCCTTCCTCCACGATCCACATCGCGTTCGGATTGTCCAGGAGGAACGGCTGGTTGCCGGCGACCGGAATCGGCTCGCCTTCATCCTCGAGACGCACGGACAGCGCGAGCCGAATGCTCTCGAGCATCTGGCGTCGCGGGATCTGCGCGGTCTGCACGAGATCGAGGTCATCCCCCTCGGGTTCGTCGTCCCGGAAGAACTCGAGGACGGTGCCACCGATCCGGAATCGGTCGAGGTGGTCGAGAGGAGCCTGCTGAATCCGCTGGTCGCCGACCCAGGTCCCGTTGGCGCTCTGAAGGTCCGTGAGGAGATAGCCCGTCGCGGTCTTCTCGACCCGCGCGTGCCGCCGCGAGACGCTGGGATCGGGGACGATGACGTCGCCTTCGACCCTCCCGATGACGCAGCTCTTCTCCGCGGAGAACTCCTGCCCGAGCGTGGCCGCTCCGCCTTCGACGGCGCGAAGCCGGAAACCGCCGGAGGAGACAGGCCTCAGCCGGATGATCTGAGTGGCTTCGAGGTCGGGTTCGGTGCTCATCTCAGTGCGCCGAGATCAGGAACTTGTAAAAGCCATCGACGTCCTTCATCTCGTCGTGGGTGCCGCGTTGGACGATCTTCCCGCGGTCCATCATGATGATCTCGTCCGCGTCGCGGATGGTCGAGAGCCGGTGGGCGATGATGATGCAGGTGCAGCCGCGCCGCCGCAGGGCGTCGTCGATGGTCGCTTCGGTGCTCGGATCCAGGGCGCTCGTCGCCTCGTCCAGGAGAAGAATCGTCGGACCGAGCGAGAGAGCGCGCGCGATCTCGAGCCGCTGGCGCTGGCCGCCGGAGAAATTCCCGCCCCCCTCCTCGACCGTCGCCCCGTAGCCTCCCTCGCGCGCCTCGATGACGTCGTGGATTTCGGCATCGCGGCAGGCGCGCGAGACCGTCGTGGTCGGGATCGTCGAGTCCCACATCGAGATGTTCTCGCGGACGGTGCCGGAGAAGAGAAAGATGTCCTGATCCACGAGCCCCACGGAATTGGAGATCAGGCGTTGTGAGAGTTTCTTGCGCGGCACTCCGTCGAAAAGGACCTCGCCCTCCCAGGGCTCGTAGAGGCCGGAAACGACCTTGGCAACCGTCGACTTGCCGCTGCCGCTCATTCCGACGAGCGCCACCCGCTGGCCCGGCTTGATCACCAGGTTGAAGTTCTCGATGAGAGGCTTCTCGAGCGGGCTGTACCCGAACGTCACGTTGCGCAGCTCGACGTGTCCCGTCAGCTTCAGGACGGCCCGGTCGTCCTTCTCCTGCTCCTTCTCCCGCGCGTAGAGGGAGTCCTGCGGGTAGCGCAGCACGTCGTCGAGCCGGTTCATGTCCGCCTCGAGCTCCTGCAGGCTTCCGCCGAAGGACACGAAGGAATTGAGGGGGCGGGTGAAGCTTCCGACGAGGGTCTGGTACGCCACCAGCATGCCCACCGTGAGCTGCCCGTTCATGACCTTCAGGCCGCCGATCAGGAGCACGAGCGTCGTCGTGAGCGTGTTGACCAGCGGCGGGACCACGCCGACGGCCTCGCCCAGGATCCCGAGCGTCTGGTCCGCCTTGAGCGCCTTGGCCTGGTAGCCGGACCAGCGGCCGAAGAATTCGGTCTCGCCGCCCGTCGCCTTCAGAGTCTCGATCATCTTCAGGCCGTTCATGGCGGTACCCATGAGCTTGCCGCGGTCCTGCGTCAGCCGGCGGCTCGCGTCCACCCGCTTCCTCGACACGATTTTCACCGCCACGATGTTCAGCGCCGAAACCGTCATGACGACGAGGGTCAGCGTCACGTCGTAGACGAACATCAGAGCCGCGTAGAAGAGAATCAAGACGCAGTCGAGCGCCGTCGTCGCCAGCTTGCCGGAGACGAGATGCGCGACCTTGTCGTTGATCAGCACGCGGCCGCCGATCTCCCCGGCGTACCTCTGCGAGAAATAAGCGATGGGCAGCCTCAGGACGTGATGAAAAAACTGGCTCGACGTCTTCAATGCGAGCTTGGTTTCCAGGCGCAGCAGGTAGTAGTCCTGAAGCCACGTCAGGATCATCCGGATGACGGCGGTCGCCGCCATTCCCATCAGGAGGGACTTCAAGATCGCCGATCGGTTGGAAACGAGATACTCGTCGATGAAGATCCGCGCGAACGTCGGCACGATCAGCCCGGGAATCACCAGCGCGACGCCGCAGAGAAACACGAACAGGAGCGCCGCCTCGGAGCCCTGAAGCCGGCGCCGGAGCGCGGCTCCCATGCTCGGTTTTTCGCCGCCCTTCTGGAACTCCGGCCCCGGCTCGAACGTCAGAACGACGCCCGAGAACGAGGCGTCGACGTCCTCCATGGTGACGACGCGCGGCCCCTGGGCGGGATCCTTCAGAAAGACCTTGCCCTTGCCGCCGAACCCTTCGAGCACCAGGAAGTGGTTGAAGTTCCAGAAGAGGATGACGGGAAACTTCTGGGTATAGAGGTCGTCGAGCTCGAACTTGAACCCCTTGGCGACGAGCCCGTACTTGCGGGCCGCCTTCATGATGTTGCTCGCCTTGCTGCCGTCGCGCGAAACGCCGCACGCGATCCGAAGCTCCTCGAGCGGCACGATCTTCCCGTAGTAAGCGAGGATCATCGCCAGGGCGGCGGCGCCGCATTCGACCGCCTCCATCTGGAGGATGGTCGGAGTCTTGACCCGGCGGTGCTTCGGCTTCTTCGGTGAGGCGGGCGCTTCGTCTGTGTCGGGCTGTTTCTCTGCTTCCACGCCTTAACCCCCGCCGAGGGACCTCTTGACGACGGGCAGGACGTAGGAGATCGGGGAGCGGCTTTCGACGACGACCGACGCGGTGGCCAGCGTCCCGCTGTTCACCTGCGTCGGCGGACCCTTGGAAGAAGACCACCGGTAGCCGGACGGAGTGGACGAGTCCGGGGTCAGCGTCGCGACCGCCTCGATGGGCGCGCTCTTGCCCATGAGCGTTTCGACGAGCTTGTCGTTCCGCAGGACCTTCCTCAGACCTTCCGGGGTGACGGGAAACTCCGAGACCGACTTCACCTTCCCGACGAGGAACCCGTACTCCTCGGCCTTGACCGTGGTGGGAGAGATGCGAACCTGCATGCCGGGCTTGACCTTCTTCCCCTCTCCCGCGGGAATGTAGATCACGGTCTCGAGCGGCGCATCCAGAGGCTCGAGCGTCAGAAGGCGCGTCCCGGGGCTGATCATGTTGCCGGCCGAGCTCGTGACCTCGAGCACCCGGCCGTCGTAGGGGCTCCTGACGTCCGTCGAGGACGCCAGCTGCTCTTCGAGCTCCTTCAACTGCCGCCTCAGGTCCTCGACGCGGATCACCTGCCCCGACTGCGAGTCCTTGTTCTGAGAGATCAGCGCCTCGGTCGAAGCCAGCTGCTCCTGGGTCCGCAGCAGCGTTCCGTTGGTGAGGAGGCCGCGCGCGACGAGCTTCTGCTGGACACCCACCTTCTCGCGCAGCGCCCTCGCCTGCGCCTGGTACTGGACGACGATCGAGCTTCCGCGCTGGCCGGACGCCGTCCGCTGCTCCTCGAGCTGCGCCAGCCCGGCTTTCGTGTTGGCGATCTTGAGCACCATCTCCGGCTGGGCGATCTTCGCGACCGCCTGGCCTTTCTTGATCCGGTCGCCGGCGGAGACTAAGACCTGCTCGATGCGTCCCGCCGCGCCCGAGCTGACGTCATAGACCGCGGCGCCGCGGATGAGCATCCCCTGGCCGTCCACGCGGATCCCGATCGAGCCCACGACGCTCCACACCACCACGAAGGCGAGGATGATTCCCGTGCCGATCAGGGCGATCCAGCCGGTCGGCGACGTGACGCGCATCATCACGTCGAGCTGCTCGGGAGAGGACAGCTTTTCGAGCGCGCTTTTCCGGAAGAGCCCTTCGCCTATGCC
>JALYUA010000142.1 GCA_030854005.1 Acidobacteriota bacterium | reverse complement strand
CCACTCGGCGCCGGTCGGGCGCGGGCCGGACCTCCGGCGCCAGGCGAGCGGCGTCAGCACGGCGCAGGCGAGGCCCATCCGCAGCGCCGCCAGGGTCAGGGGGGGAAGGTCGCGCACCGCCACGCGGATGACGAGCCACGTCGACCCCCAGACGGCGCAGAGGAAGAAATAGACCGCGAGCTCGCGCCCGCGGAGCGAGGAGGAGGGCATGGAAAGAGTCTTCCGTTGTCCGTTGTCAGTCTTCAGTCGTCCGTCCGGCGGGAAACCATAACTTAGAATCGCGCGATGTTTACCGGCGCTCCCGACCCTTCCGGGCCCAAGGACGTTCTCTACCGCGACCTCGCCCGTTCCGTCGTCGCGCTCTGCGAGGGAGAGCGGGACGCGCTCGCGAATCTCGCCAACGCCACCGCGCTCGCGAACCAGGCCCTCGAGGCCATCAACTGGTGCGGGTTCTATCTGCTGCGCGGCGGAGAGCTCGTGCTCGGCCCCTTTCAGGGCAAGCCCGCGTGCGTCCGCATCCCGCTCGGCAAGGGCGTCTGCGGAACGGCGGCCGAGAGGAGAGAGACCCTCGTCGTCCCCGACGTCCTCGCTTTTCCCGGGCACATCGCGTGCGACGCGGCGTCCCGGTCCGAAATCGTCGTCCCGATCGTCGCCAACGGCGCGCTCGTCGGGGTGTTCGACGTGGATGCGCCGCGCCCTGCCCGGTTCGACGACGAGGACCGCGCCGGGTTGGAACTATTCGTGAACGCGCTCGTTCCCATGGTCGCCTGGGAGACGGTGACGGGAGAAATCCGATGAACGAAACGCGCGGCAAGGTGACCTGGCTCGGGCATGCGGCGTTCCTGGTCGAGACCGCGGAAGGGACGCGGGTCGCCATCGACCCTTTCATCGAGCAGAACCCGAAATTCCCGAAAGGCTTCGAGTACGGAAAGCTCGACGTCGTCGCCGCCACGCACGGACACTTCGACCATTTCGGCGGCGACGGGGTCGCGCTGGCGAAAAAGTCCGGCGCCATGGTCGTCTGCGTCTTCGAGCTCGGGCTGTTCTGCCAGAGCGAAGGCGTCGACCTCGTCTCGGGGATGAACAAGGGAGGCGCGCAGACCGTCGCTGGCGTCGAGTTCCGAATGGTCCAGGCGGTCCATTCGTCGGGCACCACGGCGGCCGGGAAGCGGAATCCCCCCTCCGACCCGTGCGGCTTCGTCCTGACGATGCCGGACGGTTTTCGGATCTACCACGCGGGCGACACAAACGTGTTTTCCGACATGGCGCTCATCGGCGAGCTCTACCGGCCGGACCTCGCGCTGCTGCCGATCGGCGATTTCTACACGATGGGCCCGCGCGAGGCCGCGAAGGCGTGCGAGCTGCTCGCCGTCCCGAGAGTGATTCCAATGCACTGGGGCACCTTCCCGGCGCTCACCGGCACGCCGGCGGCGCTGCGGGAGGAGATTGCGAAGCGAGGCCTCTCGACGGAAGTGATCGAGCTCGCGCCCGGAGGATCCTGGCCGGCCTGAGCCGTCAGCCGTCAGCTCTCATCGGTCTGAACGCTAAACGCTCAACGCTGAACGCTCAACTTTCTCCGCTAGCGGGAACCGAGGACAAACGAGTTCCCCTCCGAGTCTTCGAAGATCGCGAACGTGCCCCAGGGCTCCTCCTTCGGGCCGCTCTTGAACGTCACGCCGCGCCCCTGCAGCTCTTCGTACGACTTCTGCACGTTGTCGCAGGAAAACGACCCGTTGAAGAAGGTGCCGACGCGGTTCTCGTGCCCCTCGGGTGTGAAAAGAACGACCCCCGTTTCCGCGCCGGGAATCCGGAGCTCGATCCACCGCTGCTTGCCCATGGGCTGATCGGTGTGCACCTTGAATCCGAGCTTGTCCCGGTAGAACGCGAGCGCCCGCTCCTGGTCGGCGACGGGGATTCCGACGAATTTGATCTGGCGGATCATGGTGCCCTCCCTCGGCAGGGACTGTAAGAAGTCCCCGCGGGGATTGTCCAGAAGAATCGACTGGCGCTGTTGTTGCTATAGCGTCGGTTACCATAGCGACATGACCAGAAGGCTCTCCCTGGACCCCTACGTGCTCGAGACGCTGATGCCGGACCTCATCGGGCACGACCGCGCTCCGTCCGCGTTTGTCGTGTATCTGGCCCTGTGGGCGAAGACGGCGGGCCGTCGGGGAGCCTCGGCAGCCGCGAGCTACGCGGAGCTCGCGGGAGACTGCGGTCTCTCGAAGCGCGCGGTCCAGGACGCCGTCAGGCACCTGACCCGCCGCCGCCTGCTCGCCGTCGAGCGCGACTCGGCAACCGCGACGCCGAGATACGCCGTGCTGCGCCCCTGGCGGCGGCGGTAAGGGTGAACGAGCAACGCTCTCCTCCCTCTCCCCGCGCGCCGGGGGAGAGGGCAGGGTGAGGGGCGACACAAAAAGCACGGCAGTTCCGAATCCACGAAGGACGGACCCCTCACCCCAACCCTCTCCCCGTGCCCGGGGCGAGGGAGCAGACGGGGAACTCGTTCGCCTCTGTGGCGCAGTAGCGCGCAGCGACGTTATTGAAGGGGCAGCCGCCCGGAGAACCCCTCGTCGTAGCTGTGGAAGTACTCGAGTGACGGCTCCGGATACTTCCAGCAGTAGTAGCCCGCGCCGGAATCGAAGTCGACGAGCCACAGCCCCTTGATGACCGCGCCGAGCGACAGGATCTCGCGCGCCCACTCCCGAACGATGCCCTGCCGCTCGTCTTCGGACTCCCCGCCCGTTTCCCCGAGGCGCGCGTAGCGGAAGACCGCGTCGGAGGTGATCTCCTTGACCTTCGGCAGAACCGTGCGCGCCTCCTCGAAGCTGAAGATCCGCGTCTCGACGGGGGCTCCCGTGACGAGCTCGGCTCCTTCGGACGGGAGCGCCTGATCTCTCACGATCGCGATCAGCTTGGTGACCGCGTCGACGTCTTCGCCGACGGCGGTGGCGATGTAGGCCTCGAGGGCGATCAGCGCCTCCTCGGAACGGCCGGTCTTCAGCAGGAGGAGGCCTCGCTCGCGCAGGTAGGAGGACTCGCCGGGCTCCAGGGCTTCGGCGCACTCCAGCGCGGCGAGCGCTTCCTCGACCATTTCCCGGCGCTCGTACGAACGCCGGAGGTTGAAGAGCACGCGCGTCAGGATCGCGCGCGTCGAATCCGGCGCGAAGACTTCCGGCGGCAGCTCGACCGGGGTTCCGAAGATGGATCCGACGCGGCGCGCGAGGTCCTCCGTGTCGCACAGCTTCCCGCCTTCGAAGGGATCGAGGAACCGGCCGGAAGGAAGATCCGGGCCGCCCACGACGAAATGCCCGGGAAGGCCGACGCCGGAGAGACGCATCCCCGCGCGGCGGCCGACTTCGATGACGAGAATCGAGAGCGTGATCGGCATCCCACGCTTGCGGGCGACCACGCGCGCGACCGAAGAGTTCTCCGGGTCGTCGTACGAATCGGCGTCTCCCTGGAACTTTTCCTCGGTGAACAGCACCCGCCGCAGGGCGCGATCGGGGGCGTCTCCGGCCCGCCGAGCGGAGGCGACCCTGGCCGCGAGGCGCTCGACCTCTTCTTCGGCGGGAGACACGTGCTCCGTCGGATCAATCAGCTGGGAAATCAGGAGCGATGCCTCGAACAGGTCGAGGACCGGGCTCGCCGCCGCCTCCCGGAACTTCGCGATGATGAATCTGCGGCCGCTCTCGTCTGACAAATCGTTTTCCCCCTGATCGGAGCTGCGAAAACCCTGCCGTCCGGCAAAGCCTCGAGAAACCCTATCTCACGGCCGAAGGCGGCGCGTCGAAGTCGAGACCACCGCTCCGAGTCTGCTCCCGCGCGGCGCCGATTCACCAGCCCTCCGCCTCCTATAATCCCCCCGCGATGTCCTCCGAGCAGCTCCTCCGCGCTTTCCCGGCGGCGGAGCTCGCCACGTTGATCGCGACTCGCCGGGATCTGCACCGCCACCCGGAGCTCGGATTCGAAGAAACGCGAACGGGCGACGCGGTGTTCCAGCGCCTCACGGCGGCGGGCCTGTTCCCCCGGAGGGGCGTCGGGCGGACCGGCGTGTTCGCGGACTGGCCCGCGGAGCGACCCCGCATCCTCCTTCGCGCCGACATGGATGCTCTTCCTCTGCAGGAGGAGAGCGGAGCGCCGTATGTCTCGGAAGCGCCCGGGCGCATGCACGCGTGCGGACACGACGGCCACGTTTCGATCGCGCTCGCCGTCGCCGAGCGGTTGTCCGTCTCTCCGGAGAACGGGCCTTTCCGGATGCTGTTTCAGCCGGCGGAGGAGGGCGCGGGAGGGGCGGAAGCGTGCGCGGCGGACGGGATCCTGGAAGACGTCGGATCCGCCCTGGGACTTCATCTCTGGAATCAGCTGCCGGTGGGAAAAATCGGCGTCAACCGGGGGGCCCTGATGGCCGCGGTCGACGAATTCTCGATCGACGTCGAAGGGCCCGGCGGTCACGGCGCCGCGCCGCACGAGACCGCCGATCCGATCGTCGGCGCCGCGCGCATCATCGACGCGCTGCAGAGCATCGTCTCCCGCGAGATCTCTCCCCTCGACTCGGCGGTCGTGACGGTCGCCAGCATCCATGGCGGCTCCGCCTTCAACATCATCCCGGCCGTGGTGCGGCTGACGGGCACCGCCCGTTCGTTCACGGAATCGGCCGGGAAGGCTCTCCCGGAAAAGATGGAGCGGGTGGTCCGCGGAACCGCCGAGGCGGCGGGCGTCCGGGCGCGTCTCCACTACCGGCGCGTCAATCGCGCCACCGTCAACGACCCGGCGATGGCGGACCTCGTCATCGAGACCGCGCAGCGGATCCTCGGCCCGGACAGCGTCGACGCGGAGACGAGAACGCTCGGAGGCGAGGACATGTCGGTCTTTCTGGATCGCGTGCCGGGCTGTTTCTTCTTCGTCGGCTCCGCCCTCGAAGGAGGGCATCGTCCCCACCACTCGCCCCGGTTCGACTTCGACGAGCGCGCGCTCGCGATCGGGACGGTCCTGTTCGAAGCCGTGGCGAGGGAAGCAGCGAGGAGGGGGTAGCTGTCAGCTGTCAGCTATCAGCTATCAGCTATCAGCTATCGCCAACCGATCCGGAGTCGACGAGGGCTCAGTGCTGACAGCTGAAAGCTGACAGCTGAAAGCTTCCCTACCTTTGCTGACCCTCCTTCTCCTTCTTCTCTACCTCGGCGGCGTTCTCGCCATCGGGATCGCGGCGCGACGGCGCGCGGGGAGGGACGAGACCTCGTACTTCGTCGCCGACCGCAGCTTTTCGACCTTCTGGGGCTTCATCGGGCTCGCGTCGCTGACGACAGGGGGGTCCACCACCATCGCTCTCGCCGCGTTCGTCTACGTTCACGGGCTCGCCGGCCTCTGGCTCGACCTCGCGGGCGCGCTCGGCCTTCTCGCGCTCGGCCTCTTTCTCGCGCGGCGCGTTCGGAGGGAGGGCGCAATCACGCTTCCGGAGATCATCGGCCGCTATTACGGGGCCCGCGCGCGCTGGGCGGCCGCGCTGCTGGTCCTGACGTCGGAGATCGTCTGGTTCGCGCTTCTCGTCGAAGGATCGTCGGTCGTCTTGACCGCCGCGTTCGGCCTTCACCCGACGCTCGCCATCGTCGGATCGACGGCGGTCTTCGTTCTCTACACCTCGCTCGGCGGACAGTTCGCGGTCGTCCGGACCGACCTGCTTCAATACGGCTTGATGGTCGTGGGAATTCCGGGAATCGCCTTCGCCTGCGCGCTCGCAAAGGTTCCGCGCTTTCCGCATCTGCCTCCGGAGCTCTGGAGCTTCCCCTTCGCGCCGGGGATGCGGCCGTGGGACGTCGCGGCCCTGCTCGTGCTGATCGGTCTCCCTCATCTCGTCGGAAGCGACGTCTACGCCAAGCTTCTGTCCTGCCGCGACGAGGCGACGGCGCGCCGCTCCGCCCTCCTGGCGGCGGGCTCCAAGGTCGTCTTCGGGGCGGCGGTCGCGTATCTCGCGCTCGCGGCCCGGGAAGCCCTGTCTCCCGCGGCCTCGGGCCTGACTCTCCCGCGCGCGGTTCTCGCGTTCGTCCCGGGGCCACTCGCGTCGGTCGTCGTAGTCGCCCTGATCGCCACGCTGCAGAGCTCGGCCGACGCGGTGCTGCTCTCCGCCGCGGCGGTGACCTCCCGGGATCTCCTGCCTCCGCTGCTCCGCCGTCCCGTCCCCCTGGCGCTGTCACGCGCTCTCTCCCCGGTCTACGGCGCGCTGGGGCTCCTCGTGGCGCTCGCGATGGACCGCAACGTGATCGAGACGTTGAAGCTCGGCTACTCGATCTTCGCGGCGGGCCTGATCCTCCCGGTCCTCGCCGCCTTTCTTCCGGGGCGGTGGGCGGCCCCCACCTGGGGCGCGATCGCCGCGATGTTCGCCGGAGGAGGGGTCGCCGCCGCGGGGCGCCTCGTTCCCGGCCTCGCGGGCCCGTCCGACCCGGTGCTCCTCGGCACCGGCGTCAACTTCCTCGTGCTGGCGGCCTCGTTCCTGCTCGCCCGCGTCCCGCGATGGAAGACCGCCGCATGACGGTGCGCACGGAGACCTCCCATCCCGACCTGCTGAAGCCGGCGGGGCCCAACCTCGGCGTCGCTCCCCCCCGCGGCGCCGAGCCTCCGCGGCCGGGGATGTTCTCCTCGCTGCGGCACGCTCCCTTTCGGAGCTACCTGATCGGGCTCTTTCTCTCGAACATCGGCAGCTGGATGCAGACCGTTGCCCAGGGCTGGCTCGTGTTCCGGCTCTCGGACTCCGCGCTCGTGCTCGGAATGGTGACGTTCGCGGGCTCGATCCCCACGCTGCTGCTCGCCCCCCTCGCCGGCGTCGCGGCTGACCGGTTCGACCGCCGCAAGCTGCTGGTCGTCACGCAATCGATCCAGATGGCGACGGCGTTCTTCCTCGCGCTGGCCACCGCGCGCGGGTTCGTCTCGGTGCATCTCGTCGCCGCGCTGGCCTTCATCAACGGAATCGCGAACGCCTACACGACGCCGTCGCACCAGTCGCTCTTCATCGACCTCGTCGGACGGGACGATCTGATGAACGCGATCTCGCTGAACTCGATGCAGTTCAACCTCTCGCGGATCGTGGGGCCCGTGATCGCCGGATTCACGATCGCCGGGCTCGGCGAGACGGGTTGCTTCCTCTTGAACGGCGTGTCGTTTCTCCCGTTCCTGATCGCGATCCTCCGCCTCCCGAGCCTGCCGCGTCGGCGCCGCAAGCCCCGCGGCTCCTGGGTGGAGCTCCGGATCGGGCTCCGGTTCGCCCGCCGGGATGCCGTCCTGCCTCCCCTGCTCGTCCTCTGCGCTTCGCTGGCGGTCTTCGGAACGCCCGCCGTCACCCTCGCGCCTCTGTACGCGCGAAAGCTGCTCGACGTCGGGCCGCGGGGACTCGGCGGAATGCTCTGCGCCGTCGGCGTCGGGGCGGTCGTGACCGCCCTCGCACTCGCGCGGAAAGGAGATTTCCCGAACAAGGGGCGCGCGCTGCTCGTCGCGGCGTCGGCGTTCGCGGTCTCGGTCGCGGGGCTGGCCGTCGCGCCCTCCTACGCCGTGGCCCTGGTGGCGCTCGCTCTCCTCGGCGGGGCGATGATGTCCTCCTCTTCGATCATCAACACCCTCATGCAGACCCGCGCTCCCGACAAGCTGCGCGGCCGCATCATTTCCCTCTACGCCCTCGCCTGGTCGGGATTCGTGCCGATCGGCAACCTCCAGGCGGGAGCGCTGGCGGAGCGCTTCGGCCCCGCGGCGTCCCTCCTCGTCGGCGGAGCCGGAATCGCGGCGACACTGGCGCTGATCCGCGTCTGGCAGCCGGTCCCGCCGGACCTGGCGTAATTTTCCCGGGGGCACTTGCCGGCGAAAGCACCGCCCTGCCTGCGGCTCGCCGTAAGCACGCACCGTTACAGCCACCGCCTTCCACATGATTTCCGCCCCTCACCCCGGCCCTCTCCCCCGGCGCGCGGGGACGCCGTAAGCAAGGTCTGGTCTCGGCATCGCCCTCCTTCGAGGTGCCGCCCCTCACCCCAGCCCTCTCCCCCGGCGCGCGGGGAGAGGGAGCAGAGGGAGCAGAGGGAGCGGAGGGAGCAGAAGGGAGCAGAGCTGCGCTTCCGTCGAGATCGTGGCTAAGCTCGCCCCGAGAGGAGTCTCCCGACCAGAGGGAGGGAGGAGCCTCTCGGGGCGGGAGCCGGAGGCGACGGTAAGATGAACCCCGATGACCTATAGGGGCGTAAGTCAGTGAGTGAAGGGCAGGAACAGACCGATCTCGACCTCGTCCGCCGGATCAAGGCCGGCGACCCGGATGCGTTCGAGGAGATGGTCGAGCGGTACCACGCCCGGATCTACTC
>JALYUA010000141.1 GCA_030854005.1 Acidobacteriota bacterium | reverse complement strand
GATCGGCTTCGAGGGGGCCTCCTTCCGTTTTCCGCAGACGACCATCGATCTCACGGGAGGGCTCGTCATCGGAAAGTGGCAGCCCGATTTCGATTTCAAGATCCGCTCGAAGGACCTGTCCGAAGTGGACCGCATTTTCCAGAATTTCCTCGCGGCGGGAGGAAGCAAGGCGGAGGCTCTCGGGCTCGGCGGATCCGGAGAAGTCTCGGGGCACCTCGGCGGTCGGTGGACGGAGCCGGACGCGGTCGCGCAGGTGACCGCCGAGGACGCGCGTTATGCGGGCGTGCTCTTCGGCAGCGTCCGCGGGAGCGTCGACATGCGGGAGGGCGCGTTCTTCTTTCGCCCTCTGCGCGTTTACGACGGAGACGCGACGCTGTCGCTCGAAGGCATGGCGCGATACCGCGTGGTCCCGGGCCGGCCGCGATTCGACCTGGCGCTCGCCGCGAACCGATACCCCCTGTCGAGGCTCCTCGAATATCTCGACCTGAAGTTCCCGGTCGACGGCCGGGTCACGGGCGCGTTTCCGGTGTCGGGCACGCCTGAAGCGCTGACCGGAGGAGGAGCGATCACCCTCGCGGACGCGACGGTGTGGGGACAGAAGTTCGCGCAGATGACGGGAAGCGTCCTCTTCACCCCGGGCCGTCTGGCGCTCGAGGACCTGCGCGCCTCGCTCGGTCAGGGAATGCTCGGCGGACGCGGGGCCCTTTCGCTGCGAGACCGCACGTTCGAGGCCCGGCTGGCCGGCGACAATATCCCCGTCGACGCGATCAATGCCTTCGCGTCGAGCACGAAAGATGTCTCGGGCCGCCTCTCCTTCCAGCTCTCCGGCGGCGGGTCCCTCGACCGTCCGGACCTGAAGGTGACGGCGTCCCTGGCGGATGCGACGTTCTTCGGGCACGCCCTGCCCGAGGGCCGCGAGCCGCGACTGGAAGCGACCATCGCCGCGGGCGTTCTCGACGCGGTCGCCGAGGTCCCGTCGCGCTGGAGCCTGAAGGCCCGCGGAGACGTGTTCGGGCAGCCCGCGCGCGTCGACGTTTCCCTCGACGCTCCGGATCTCGCCTCCTTCCTGCTGATGACGCCGTTCGCCCTCCCGGCGGGACGCGGTGGCTCTGTCGCGGTCGAGGGATCGCTGACTCTGCCGGTCAAGTCGGGCGACCTGCCGACCGGAGAGTTCCGCATGACGCGCGCGCGCCTCGATCTTCCGGAGCGCCCCGGCGTCCTGGCGACGTCGGGCGTCGTGCGCATGTCGCTCGGCAATGGACGGCTCACCCTCCAGGACTTTCAGGCGACGGGGGAGGGAACGGAGCTGAAGGCGGGCGGCTGGATGGATCTCGGGGGGAAGCCCGGGGGCATGAACCTGGCGCTTTCCGGGAAGATCGACGCGGCGCTCCTCGCGCTGGAGTTCCCGAACCTCGGCCTGTCGGGCCGCGTCGTGCTGGACGTCCGCGCGGGCGGAACGCTGTCGGCCCCAACCTCTCCGGCTCGCTTCGAGTGGAAAACGGAAAATACCGGCTGACGAGCCTTTCGCAGATCGTCGACGACGTCGATGCGACCGTCACGCTGCAAGGCTCCCGCGCGGACCTCGAGGGGCGCGCGAAATTTGGCGGGGGAGAGCTGTACGCCTCGGGCTCCGTCCGGCTCGAGCGCCTCGCGCTGCAGGATTTTCGCGTTTCCATCCAGGCGCGCCGCGTGGCACTTCACTATCCGCAGGACCTGAGACTTCAGGTGGATGCCGACCTCGTCGCCACCGGAAACGGGCGGCGCAACGACCTGCGCGGGGAGGTCACGCTCCTGAGGGGCACGTACTCTCGGGACTTCGAAGTAACCCTGTCCGACCTTCTCGCCCGCAGCCGGCCCGCGGACGCGATCGTCGCCCAGGATGCGTGGAAGGAACAGACCTCGCTCGACGTGCGTATCGTGTCGTCGGCCGCGCTCGAAGTGCGGAACAACCTCGCCCGTCTGACCGCCACGGTCGACCTGCTCGCGAGGGGAACGGTGGCGGATCCGACGGTGACGGGACAGATCGTGCTGGACGAAGGCGGACGCGTTACGTTCCGCGACGTGCGGTACAACATCGAGTCCGGCACGATCACCTTCGCGAGCGCGCGCGGGTTCACTCCGATCCTGGACATCCACGCGCGCGCGGAAGTCAGGGGCTACGACCTGGTCGTCAACCTCGTCGGAACGTGGCCGCGGATCCAGACCAGCTTCTCGTCCGACCCGCCGCTGCCCGACGAGCAGATCTTCGGCCTTCTCCTGACGGGAAGCGCGCCGACCTCCCGCACCACCGCCTCGACCGACACGACGAGCGAGTCGATTTTCTCGGCCGGGGCATCCCTCGCGGCGGGCGCGGCCGCGAGCACGATCACGCGCCCGACACAGCGGCTCTTCAAGCTCGACCGGTTCGAGATCGACCCGGTCTTTTCCGGCGGCCAGCTTTCCGACATCCGGTCCACGATCGGCAAGCAGATCGCGCCGAACGTCCTTGCGACGTATTCGCAGTCGCTCGACACGAGCAAGCCGCCCGTTTACGGCCTCGAGTGGCAGATCAGCAACAGCGTCGTCCTGCGGGCGCAGCATGACGAAAACGGCGTTTACCTGATCGACGTGCGCCGCCGGACGAGGTACTGACCTGGTCCTCTCCGGCGTTCGTACGCCTCGCAGGCGGACACTCACGAGGCGGCTTCTCGTCGTGGCGGCCGCCCTTTTCGCCGCCGCTCCATCGATGCGGGCGCAGGCCGCTCCGCCGGAGGAGCCGCCGGCCACGGTCGTGTCACTGGCCTACACGTCCGACGGCCCCGTCGACCCGGCGGAGGTCGCGCGCCTCTCTGACATCCGGGTGGGGCAGCCCCTCACGGAAAAAGCGACCGGGAATTCGATACGGAATCTCTTCGCCACCGGCCAGTTCGCCGACGTCCAGGTCGCCACTCAGACGGCCCCCGGCGGAGTCGCGGTCGTCATCCATCTCGCTCGGTCTTACCGCGTGCGGCCGCTGCGCTTCATTCACGGCACTCTGGCCCGTGACGAGCTTCTCCGCGCGCTTTCGTTTTCCGACGGGTCCGTCTTTCAGGCGGCAGAAGTCGAGGACGGCGCGGGGAGCATCCGGCGCCGGCTGGAGGCGGAGGGATACCTTCACGCCGAAGTCACGCCGGAGGTGACTTTCGACCGCGATCGCTTCCGGGCCCGCGTCGTGTACCGGATCGAACCGGGAAAGGCGGCACGCGTCGCGCCCGCTTTCTTCGACGGCGACACGAAGCCGTTCACCGCGGAGGAGCTGCGCGCGAAGGCCCACCTGGATCCCGGCGACCGTTACCGGGAATCGAAGGCGCGCGCGGACGCGACCCGCCTCACGGAGTATCTCCACAAGAGCTCCCGGCTGAAGGGCTCCGTCGAGCTCATCGCGGCGCAGCCGACCGAGGACGGGCGCATCATGCCCGTCTATCGCATCTCCGTCGGGCCCCGCGTCGTGTTCGAGGCGGTGGGCCTGAAGACCAAGAAGCTCGAGTCCGAGGTCCACACCCTGCTCGAAGGACAGATCTTCGACGAGGACCTGGTCCTCCAGTACGTCGAGAACAAGCGCCGCCAGCTGCAGGGAAAGGGGTTCTACCGCGCGCGGGTGGAGTACGTCTTCGCCGACTCGCCGGACACCTACACCGTGCGCGTCACCGTCGATCCGGGCCCCCACCAGGAGGTCGAAAAGATCGCGATCCGCGGGAACGTCTCGGTCCCCGAGAAGACCCTCTTCGGACTGATGGTCACGCGAAAGAAGGGGCTTCCGCTCCTGCGGCCGGGACACCTGGTCGAGGAGGACCTTCGCGACGATGTCTCCGCCATGCTCGGGTACTACCAGACGAGGGGCTGGGTCGGCGCGAAGATCGCGCCGCCTCAGGTGACCGAAGGTTCGAAGCCCGACCGCCTGGTCGTCACGATCGCGATCGAGGAAGGACCGCGGGCCCGGATTCGCAGCCGGACGATCGAAGGAGTCGAGCACATGGACCGCGCGCCCCTCGAGAAGAAGTTGCTCGTGCGCGCGGGCGAGCCCTACAACCCGAACCTCGTCCGGCAGGACGTCACGAACCTTCAGGGGGAGTATCGCGACCGGGGCTGGGGGGAGGCCGCCGTCCACGCCGAAACCAGTCTCGCCGCGGACGGCACCGCCGCAAACGTGGTGTACCGCGTGGATGAGGGCTCGCGCTCCTTCTTCGGAAAGACGATCCTGCGCGGGAACAGCCGGACGGACACGGATCGGGTCCGGCGCCTCGTCACGTGGGAAGAGGGGAAGCCGTTCTCAGAGACGGAGCTTCTGAACACCCAGCGCAACCTGAGCCGGGCGGGCGTCTTTCGGCGCGTCGAGATGAAGCCGGAGCCGGCAGACCCGCAGACCTCCGCGCGGAACGTGGAGATCTCGCTCCAGGAAGGAAAGCCGCTCTCGCTTCTCTACGGCATCGGATACCAGTACGCCCCTGGCGCCCCCTCCAACCAGAACGATCCCTTCCTGGTTCTCGGCGTCTCGTACAACAACCTCTTCGGCCGGATGCTTTCCGCCGGAATCGAGGGACAGATCTCGATCTCCGGGCGGTACCGGGCGCAGCTCTCGTTCCGGAATCCTTACTTTCTCGACCGCGACCTGACCTTCACTTCCTTCTTTTTCGCAACGAGAGAGCCGATCCAGAACCTCGACATCGATCGGCTCGGTTTCGTCAACGAGTTGTCCCACTATTTCGGCAAGAACCTGAGAATGGCTCTGCGGGGCGAGTTCCAGCGCATCCGTCCCGTCAATCCCGAGAATCTCTCGCAGATCGAGGCGAGCGATTTTCCCCGCTTCGACCAGCCGATCGAGGAAACCACGATCGGACCGACTGCCTTCTACGATCGCCGCGACGACGTCATCGATCCTCACACGGGCTACTACGTCAGCGGAGCCGTGAAATACGCGTTTCCCTTTCTGGCGGACGCGCGGTACACGAAATTCTCGACGCAGGTCGCGTGGTTCCGGCCGGTCCGCGGGTCGGTCGTCGCGGTCTCGACGCGTCTCGGCGGAATATTCCCGTACGGCCCTTCAGACATCCAGGTGCCGATCGCTGAGAGGTTTTTCGGGGGAGGCGAATCGACCGCGCGCGGATTCTCGAGGGACTTGCTGGGCATCCCCGGCCAGACCGTCGACTACGATACGCGCGCGACCCCGCACACCGGCTCGGGAACCGGCTCGTGCGCCGGCGCGTTCCCGACGCTGGCCGCCTACGACTGCTCCGCCGGGCCGCACATCCGCGGCGGCAACGGGTTCTTCGCCTTCAACGCCGAGTATCGATTTCCGATCTTAGGAGCGCTCGGGGGGAGTCTTTTCTACGACCTCGGCCAGGTGTGGGAGAACTTCTCGGACGTGAATTTGCGGCTCGAAGGCGAATCGGGGCTGCGCCAGACCGTCGGCTTCGGGCTGCATTACATGACGCCGATCGGGCCCCTTCGGGCCGAGGTCGGGCTGCCGCTGCGCCCCCGCACGATCACGTTCGATGTCCGGGACCCGGACGGGAACAGCCTCATTACGGGTGCCGGATCGGTCAGGGAGAAGGGGCGATTCCTGCTGACGATCGGGTATCCGTTTTGAGGAGGGTTGAGCGTCGAGCGTTCAGCGTTGAGCGTTCAGAAAGAGGAAAGCCGATCCTTTCTGCACTCTCCACTGTCGACTCTTGACTCTCAACCTTCCTTCATCGAAACGTCCCCGGTGAGAACGAGTACCGGCGCGACGGCGCGGGGAACTCTTCCTGCGAGAAGAGCTCGTTCTGGAAGGCGGGGTTGCCCAGCCGGCGACCTCGGTGGGCCAGGAATCCAGCCGCTCGGCGGGCGTATCCGCCGAGTTTCGACAGGTCCGGGAGCTCGATTCGCGCGAGGGTCCGCCGGAGAGACAGCATCCGCTCGACTGTCTTCGGCCCCAGACCGGGAACCCGCAGGAGGGTCTCGCGGTCCGCGGTCGCGATTTCCACGGGGAATCGCTCGGGATGGGCAAGGGCCCAGGTGAGCTTCGGATCTCGCGCCAGAGGAAGGTTGCCGCTTCCGGCGTAGACGAGCTCGGCCGGAGAGAACCCGTACTGCCGCAGCAGGTAGTCCGCCTGATACAGACGGTGCTCGCGCAGCACGGGAGTCTCGGGGTCGTTTTCGAGCGGCGTGTCCTCGATCGGCCGGAACGCGGCGAAATGCGGATGGTGGATGGTCTGATCCCGCCAGAGGGTATGGGTCGTCGAGAGCAGATCGCGGTCCGTCTCGGTCCCGAGCCCGACGACGAACTGCGACGTGGAACCGGCGCGCACGGCCGGGCCCGGTGGGCGGGGATCGCGGGGGAGCCGGCGTCGTCCCGCGGCGCGCGCGGTCTCGCGGACAGCGCGCAGGAGGCCGAGTCCATCCTCCAGCCGTTTCTCGGGCGCGACGCGGTCGAGAGTCGCCTGGCATGCGGACTCGAGGTTGTAGGAGACGCGGTCGCAGAGCAGCGCCAGCCGCTCGACCTGCGCCGGCTCGGCGCCGGCGACGGCCTTGGCGTGGAGATAGCCCGTGTAACGGTGGCGGAACCGCACGATCTCGACCAGCTCCAGCAGTCTGTCCATGGCCCAGCGCGGGCTTTTCGGGATTCCGCTGGTGACGAAGAGGCCGGTCACCCAGCCCCGCCGGTACGCGGTCATGAAGATACCGGCGAGCGCCGCCGGCTCGAGGGCGTGGCGGGGGAGCTCGCGGCTCGCGCGCATCGGACAGTACGAGCAGTCGAACGCGCACGCGTTCGTGAGCAGAATCCGGAACAGGGAGGATTTTCCGAATCCCCGGTCGGCCAGTCTCCGGATGTTGATCGGGTCTAAGGCCTGGCGCGGCCGATGGCCGTCCGCGAGATCCCGCAGCGAGCCGTGTCCCTCCTGGTCGGGAAGGGCCTGGGCCATGAGAACCCGGATCTTCGCCTCGGTGTTCATGAGGCGTAAGTTAGGCGTAAACGAGGGCGATTGCAAGGGGAAGGTGGTCGAGCGTCGAGCGTTCAGCGTCTAGCCTCGGAAATGGGAGGAAAGCATCCAGGAGTCCGACCGCTCAACGGTTAACGCATGACGCTCAACCCTGCCTGCAAAGGCAGCAGTCTTTCTCTCGCCGCCAGTCGCACTCTCAACGTCTCCGTCTCTTCGTCGTCGGGCGCGCTCACGAGGTCGGTGAAGGGCGCCTCGGCGAGGGCCTGGCGCCAGGGAAGGGAGGGGAAGCCCTCGTCGCGCAACGCGTGCACCAGCTTCAGCGTGCGGAAGGCGTCGAACCACGTGTGGAGCCGCCGCAACAGCGCCGCCGGTTCGCGAGCCTCCGCGGCCGCTTTGCGGACGGCTTCGAAGGCTCCCATTTCGCCGAGCGTTTTCTCCAGCAGATCCGCCCGGAAGAAGAGGCTCGATTCCGGCAGCTCCCGGAATCCCGCGGCGAGATCCCCTTCCGAGGCGGCCACCGCGGCGAGCACGCGAAGCCAGGCGGCCAGGTGCGCGAAGACCAGCGGGTGATAGAGCTTGAATCCGTCGAGCGCCCGCTTCTTCGCGACGAGGTCGCGAAGGGCGCGCCCGGTGCCGAAGGGAACGCGATCCGAAGGGCGCCCTTCGAGGAGGAGCGGGGCCCCGGTGAGCCGCAGGATGGTCCCGACTTTCGCGAGCTTGTCGAGGACGTAGAAATCCTCGGCCGCGTTTTTCCGGGGGAAGCCCCGCACCGCCGTGTAGGCCGCCGCCGGGATCGCGAGGCAGCTTCCCATGCTCTGGTACGCGTACGGAGACTCCGCCCACGCGAGGCCGAGGACGTAGTAGCGCAGCGAGATCTCGTAGAGCCGCGCCGCCTCCGCGAGGGCCGGATCTTCCTCGAAGCGATGGTCGTAGAAATAGATGGCGCTTCCAATGCCCGCCGGACCACGCGCGTCAGTCTGGTCGAAATAGTCCGGCGGGAGCAGGACGTCGGCGTCCGTGTTGTGAATCCAGGGCGACGTCACGGTCCCCGCCGCGTGAAGGGCGAGGACGACGTCGCTGCCGATCTTCCGCGCCAGTCCGACGCCCTGGCCTTCCGGGAGAAAGTGCCCCGGCGCCGCCCGGTCGATGACCAGGAGCGTGCCCGCGGGCAGGCGGTGCGCGCGAATGGGCGGGGCCGCGCAGAGGTCTTCCCCCTCCGGAAGCTCGCGCGACAGCCTGTCGCGGACCGCGGCGTTGGCCTCGTGGATCCGCGCGGGTGAGTCGGCCCGGGCATTGACGACCACCACGATGAGCACGTCGCCCTTCGGCCCCGCCGGCACGGATCCCAGGAGCGGAAAGAGACTCTCGCGCTCGCCGTAGGCGGGAATGACGAGCGCGTGACCGAATCGTCCCGGCAGCCGTGCGGCGAGCGCCGCCTCGGGCTCCGCGTGCCGGGAGAGGTACTGCGCCGACGCCCTGTCCCTCTGGTTTTTCGTCTTCACGAATGGATCGTCTCCTCGACGGCCTCGACCCCCGCGGAAAAGAGAGCGGGAACCGCGGGAAGCGAGGCGACGAGGCGCCCTTCGACGGCCACGAGCGCCGCCAGACGCGACGCGACGTCCTCGCGCGGGAAATACCGGCCGGCGAGGTCCGCGTAGAGGTCCTGGTGGCGTGCCTCGGAGCGGGCCAGGTCGCGGTAGAAGTCGCGCAGGCCGGAGTCCGGATGCGCCGAGGCGACGAGCGCCAGGCGCTCGCATCCGCGCGCTTCCACGATCGAAGCGACCAACAGCCGGTCGAGAAAATAGGCGTCTGCGCCCGGGCGACATTCGCGCGTCAGCCGCCGGACGTAGGCGTCGCGCCGGTCCGCCGGAAGAGTCAGGCCGCGCCGAAGGACCCACCCCACGACCTGGCGGAAGTGCCCGAGCTCTTCGACCGCCAGCTCGGCGCAGGCGGCCACGAGCTCGGGGCGATCGGGGTAGTGCGAGAGGAACGCCATCGCGGTCCCGGACGCCTTCCGCTCGCACGCCGCGTGGTCCACCAGGAACGCGTCGAAGTCGCCGAGCACGGCTTCGAGCCAGAGCGGAGAGGTGGGCAAGGCGAGTCGCATGCGGCGGGCAGGGTAGCAGAGTGGGAGTGAACCGGAAAACGGGAAACGGGAGCCGAGCGACCAACGGGAGCGAGACGGCCAAGGGACTCCGCGGTCAACTCGATCGGGAAACGGGAAACGGAAAACGGGATTCGAGGGGAATCGAGAAATGCGTCGATCCGCGTGAGCGGCGCGCCCTCTCCCTTACACTCGGGCGACATGTACCGTTTCTATACGCAGGGCGCTCGACCTGAGGGAGGTGTCCGCCTCCGGCTGGCCGGCGTCGTCCTCGCGGGCTTCGCGCTGCTCGCCGTCCTGGCCGCGTCGCCGGGGCCCGAGCCCTTCGATCTGCTCATCCGGCGCGCGCGCGTGGTGGACGGCAGCGGGAGCGCGTGGTTTCGCGCCGACGTCGGCGTGAGAAACGGGCGGATCGCGGCGGTCGGGATGCTGGGGGCTGCGCCCGCCTTGCGCGCGATCGACGCGGGGGACCGCGTCCTGGCCCCCGGCTTCATCGACGTCCACATGCACGTCGAAGGCAATCTTCCCGCTCGCCCCGACGCGGCCAATCTCGTCGCCGACGGCGTCACGACGGTGGTCACGGGCAACTGCGGGGCGTCTGAGCTCGACCTCGACGCGTGGTTTACGGCGCTCGAACGGGACGGCATCGCGGTCAACGTCGCGAGCCTGATCGGGCACAACTCGGTGCGCAGCGAAGTCATGGGATACGCGGACCGCGCACCGACTCCCGGCGAGCAGGCGCGCATGGAATCGCTCGTCGAGCGTGCCATGGCGGCCGGAGCAGCCGGCCTGTCGACCGGACTGATCTATTCGCCCGGGACGTTCGCGCGGATGGAAGAAGTCGTGGCGCTCGCCAGAGTCGCCGCCCGTCATGGCGGCATCTACGCCACGCACATGCGCTCCG
>JALYUA010000131.1 GCA_030854005.1 Acidobacteriota bacterium | reverse complement strand
GGCGCCCGCGGGCGCCGCGGGTTCTCTCGCCCGCGCGCAGCAGCTCCTCGGCGCGGGAAAGATCGGCGAAGCCCGTCTCGAGCTGCGCCGCGTCCCGCCGTCGAGCCCCGACCACGAAGCGGCGCAGCGCATGCTCACCGATCTCGGGAAGTCGGGGGCCGCGGGACCCGGGGTCGTCGCGGTCGAAGGGGCGCCTCCCGCCGCCGCCGCGGCCGCGCCTTCCTCGGAGGCGGACGCGGAGCCCGCGCGGATGCGGATAGCCGCCGAGCGTGCCCTGAAGGACAAGCGCTACATCGAGGCGTTGAAGACCTTCAGCCAGGCGGCGCCGGCATTCAAGAACGACCCGACCTTCGCGCTATCGATGGGCGTCGCCGCGGAGAAGGTGACGGCGCTCACCCCCGCGGTCAAGCTCTACAACGAAGGCGAGTACGAGACCGCGATCCCGGTGCTCTGGAGGATCTTCCAGGAAGACCGCGACAACCAGGACGCGCGCACGTACCTTCTCCGGGCTTACTACAATCAGGGCGTGACGCAGCTCCAGAACGGCCTGTACCCGAAGGCCATCCAGTCTTTCGGCGAGGCCCTGACGATCGACCCGGGGGACGCCGAGGCGATCCGCCACCGCAAGTTTGCCGAGCGCTACCTGAAGAGCGACCTCGACCTGATGGGACGCATCTACGTCCGGCATCTGAATCACCGCCCTTGAGCGGAAGGGACGAGCCGGGGCCGCCGGGAGAGCTCCTCGACTTTCCGCTGCGCGAAGAGCGAGGCGAGCCGTTTTCCCTCCCGCTGCCGTCCGAAGGACCGACCCTCGAGCCCGCGGTTCCCCGCACGGCCGCGCTTCCCGAGCGAATCCTGTCCACCGGGGCCGACGCGGCCACCGTGCTCCTGCTGGTCGCGCTCGCCCTGCTCGTCGCGGCGGCCTCCCGCGAACGGTGGCCGACGCCTTCGGGACTCGTCTGGGCGGCCGGGTTCGGGTTGTACCTGTCGTTCTTCGTGATCGTCGTTCCGCTGCTGCTGTTCGGACGGACCATCGGCATGGCGCTCAGCAACCTCGCCGCGGCTCCGCGGGGAGGCTCCCGCCGGCTGGATCCCCGCGAATCGATCCTCCGCTGGACGGGCACTCTCCTGACGGTCCTCTCCCTCGGGTTGTCCCTGCTCTTCACCGCCAGCGATCCTGACGCCCCGACGCTGGCCGACGGGTTGTCCGGTCGACCGCTCTTAGCCGAGCTCCCACCCGAGGGCCCGTGATCTCGCGGCCGCTGCGCGTGGCCGTCGCGCAGATCGACACCACGGTCGGCGATTTCGACGGGAATTCCGCGAAAATTCTCGACCTCGGCCGCCGGGCGGAGGCGGAGGGCGCCGCCGTCGTCGTGTTTCCCGAGCTCGCGGTCGCCGGTTACCCGCCGAAGGACCTGGTCGAACGGCGGGCGTTTCTTCGCGAAGCGTCCGCGACGGCCGCGCGGATCGCGCGCGCCAGCGGCGAGGCCCTGTGGGTCTTCGGATCGGTCGCTCCCAACGCGTCGCGATCCGGCCGGGGCGTTTTCAACGTGGCCGTGGCGGCGCGCCGCGGCCGGGTGGTCGCCGAATACCGGAAGCGGCTGCTTCCCAACTACGACGTCTTCGACGAAGCGCGGTACTTCGAGCCCGGCGACCGGCCTCTCGTCGTCAAGGCGCACGGGCGGCGCATCGCGATCACGATCTGCGAAGACATCTGGAACGACAAGACGTTCTGGAAACAGCAGCGCCGTCTCTACGAGCGGGACCCCGTCGCCGACGTCAAGCGCGCCGCGCCGGACCTCCATGTCAACCTGTCGGCCTCTCCCTGGATCCTCGGCAAGGACCGGTTCCGGGAGCGGATGATGCGTCAGATCGCGCGAGGGACCGGCGTTCCGCTGGTGTCGTGCAACCTCGTCGGCGGCAACGACGGGCTGGTCTTCGACGGAAGCTCGATCGCCTTCGACGCCTCGGGGCGCCTCGCCGCGCGAAGCCGGCCGTTCGTCGAAGACTTCTGGACGGTCGATCTGCCGGACGGGAAAGGGCCCCTCCCCCGCCGCCAGGCGCCCGTCGTCCTCCTGCGTCAGGCGCTGGTCCTCGCCCTGTCCGACTACGCCGCCAAGTGCGGCTTCCGCACGGCGGTCCTCGGGCTCTCGGGCGGCATCGACTCGGCCGTCACGGCCGCTCTGGCCGTCGAGGCGCTGGGCGCCGCCAACATCACAGGGGTCGCCATGCCGGGGCCGTACTCGTCGCCCGGCAGCCTGCGCGACGCGCGCGCCCTGGCCGCGTCCCTGAAAATCGAGCTGCTCGAGATCCCGATCACCCCGGTGTTCGAGAGCTATCGCGGCACGCTCCGCCCCGCCTTCGGAAAAGAGGGCTGCAGCGAGGCCGAGGAGAACCTTCAGGCGCGGATCCGCGGCGCTCTCCTGATGGCGCTGTCGAATCGCAACGGCCACCTCGTCCTGTCGACCGGAAACAAGTCGGAGCTCGCGGTGGGCTATTGCACGCTCTACGGCGACATGGCCGGCGGATACGCCCTGCTGTCGGACGTTCCCAAGACGCTGGTATATGAGCTCGCCCGGGACTTCAACCGCGACAGCCTCCACATCCCGCAGGCATCGATCGACAAGGAACCCTCCGCCGAGCTGCGCCCGAACCAGAAAGACTCGGACTTCCTGCCTCCCTACGAGAAGCTCGACCCGCTCATCGAAGCGCTCGTCGAGGACTCGCTGGCGCCCGCGGCGGCCGCGCGCCGGGCGGGGGTCCCGCTGTCCCTGGCTCTGGACATCGCGCGGCGCATCGACCGCAACGAGTACAAGCGGCGCCAGGCCCCGCCGGGGCCGAAGGTGACGGGCCGCGCGTTCGGCGAAGGACGCCGTTATCCGATCGCGCAGAAGTTCGAAATCGAATGAGTTTTCCGTTCTCCGTGCTCGGTTCTCCGTCGAGAAGACGGCCCCGCCCGGACTGATGACTGATTACTGATAGCTGACAGCTGATAGCCGAGAACTCCTTGTCCCACTTCTCCGAAAAATATGTCTGGAAGGAGATCCCCGGGTCGTCGCACGATCTGCTCCGCCGGCGGATTCGCGCGATGCCTCCCGGGCTGAGGCTTCTCGACCTCGGCGCCGCGGGCGGGCATCTCGGGCGGGCGGTCCGCGACCGGTGCTCCTTTCTGGCCGGCGTCGAGCCCGACACCGGCCTGCCGGCCTCGGCGCGTGAGGGGTACGACGTCTGGCATGCGGCCGACGCGATGGACGCCGGGCCCTGGGACGCGCCCTTCGACGTCGTCGTGTGCGCGGACGTGCTCGAGCACCTGGTGCGGCCGGAGGCGCTGCTCGAGCGGATCCGCGGCTGGCTGCGCGACGGAGGCACTCTGCTCGTCTCGCTTCCGAACATCGCGAACGTCTCCATCCGCATGGCGCTGCTCCTCGGCCACTTCCGCTACACCGAACGCGGAATCCTCGACCGCACGCACGTCTCGTTCTACACGCTGGCGAGCGCGAGGCAGCTTCTCGAGACCTCCGGATTCCGGGTGCGCTCCGCCGAGCCCACGGCCATGCCGTACGAGCTCGCTCTTCCGGTGCTCGGCGCGCCGCCCTGGAGCGCTCCGACGCGCGGATTTGCCCAGCTGACGGCGCGCGTCTTGCCGACGCTCTTCGGATACCAGTTCGTCTTCGAAGGCGGCAAGGGATGAGCGCGCGCGGCCCCTCCGAGGCGGCGGAGCTGGCGTCCCTGATCATCCCCGCCTACAACGAGAGCCACCGGGTCGCCGCCTCCCTGCACGTCGTCTCCCAGTGGGCGGCCATGCGGCCCGGCGGCTGGGACTGGGAAGTGATCCTGGTGGACGACGGCTCGACCGACGGCACAGCCGACTCCGCCCGGGCGGCGGCTGCGGCGAGCGGCCTCCCGCTCTCGATCCTGGCGCACGCGAAGAATCGCGGAAAAGGCGCTGCCATCCGCACCGGAGTCCTCGGCTCCCGCGGAAGCCCCGTCCTCGTCAGCGACACGGACCTTTCGACGCCTCTGACGGAGTGGGTCAAGCTCGCGGAGCGGCTCCCGACCCATCCGGTGGCGATCGGGTCGCGGGCCCTGGATCAGACCCTCGTGCGGCGGCCGCAGCCGTTCTACCGCCGGCTTCTCGGCCGCACCGGCAACCTGCTCGTCCGCCTGTTCGCGGTCCACGGGATCGCGGACACGCAATGCGGCTTCAAGCTGTTCCGGGGCGACGTCGCCCGCAGCCTGTTCAGGGACGCGAAGATCGCGGGATTCGCGTACGACATGGAGATCCTGCACATCGCGCAGAAACGGGGCCTCGCGATCGCCGAGGTGCCCGTCCTCTGGTTCAACTCGCCCGACTCGCGGGTCTCCGTCATCCGCGACACTCTGCCGACGCTGCGCGACCTTCTCAAGATCCGGTGGATCCACCGGACTCGGGCGTAACCCGCGGGCTTTCCTTGACGGCCCCCCACCCGCCCCGTAATAGAATTCCCCTCCATCTCCCGATGACTCCCATCCTCCTCGATCGGAATGAGAACCGATACGGCCCCGCGCCGGAATGCCTGGCGGCCCTGCGCGAGGCCACCCCGGACCTCCTTTTCAACTACACGCGCGACTTCCAGCGGGGTGTCTACAGCGCCCTGTCCGAAAAGCTGGCCGACCTGCACGGCGTCACCGAGAAGCGGGTCCTGCTCGGGTACGGCTGCGAAGACCTCCTCAAACAGGCCGTCCACCACTGGGTGAAGCCGGGCGAGCGGTGCCTCATCCCGAGCGCGTCCTGGTGGTACTACCGCTCGATCGCCGACGAGGTGAGCGGCATCACGGTCGAGTATCCGATCGTCGAGACGGCCACCGGCTACGCGTATGACCTCGAGGCACTGAAGCGGATCCAGACGGAGACGCCCGCGCGGATCCTTCTGATCTCCTCTCCCAACAATCCCACCGGGAACCGGTTCCCGAGCTCCCGCCTGCCGGAGATCCTCGAAGCGTTCCGCGACTGCGTCGTGGTGTACGACGAGGCCTACTTCGGGTTTTCCGACGAACCCTCCGACGACGCCGCGGCAATGACGGACCGGTACCCCAACCTCCTCGTGCTGCGCACGTTCTCCAAGCTCTACGGCCTGGCCGGCGCGCGCATCGGGTACGGAATCGCGGGAAGGGACCTCGGAAGCTTTCTGAAATTTTCCTCCCGCAACCTCGGCTACAGCCGCATCTCGGAGAGGCTGGCTCTCGCGGCGCTCTCGAACCCCTCGTACTACGCGCGCGTCCGCCGCAATGTGATCGCGGATCGCGCCAGAGTGCTCGCCGCGCTCCGCGCCTTCCCGGGGGTGCGGGGGTACGACTCGGAGGCGAATTTCGTGCTCGCGCGGTTTCCCTCGGCGGCCGTCGCCGACATCCGGGCCGAGCTCGACCGCCGGGGGCTCGTGCTGAAGTTCTTCTCGGAGGATGCGTTCCGGGACTGCGCCCGGATCACTCTGGGAACCCCGGACGAGACATCCACCCTCGTGGCGGCGTTTCACGAGGTCCTCGCGTCCGCCCTCGCGTACCCCTAGCAGGACCGCCGAAACATGGCCGCCGCGAGCGCGGAGAGTCCTCCGCCGCCGGGCCGGCCCGCCGCGTATCGCGCGTCTCTGAAGGCTCCGGAGCTCGAGGAGCGCCTCGACCTGATCCTCTACCGGCCGCTCGCTTTCTGGATCGCGTGGCCGCTCCGTCGGACCCGGGTGAGTCCCAACCAGGTCAGTGTCGCCAGCATGCTGTTCGGGGTCGCCGCGGGCGTTTTCTTCTGGCAGGCCACGCCCGGATGGGCGCTGGCGGCGGGGCTCGCTTGCATCGCGGCCAACGTCCTCGACTGCGCCGACGGCCAGCTGGCGAGACTCCAGGGATCCTCCTCGCCGATCGGATACCTGGTCGACGGCGCCGCCGATTACGTCGGCACGACGGCCGTCTTTCTCGGGATGGCGCACGCGCTTCAGGTGGCGAGGCCGGCGCGGTTCAACTGGTGGTGGCTCGCCGTGGCGGCCGGCGCTTCGATGATGTGGCAATGCGCCTTCCTCGACGAAAAGCGCGGCGCGTGGCTCGACCGCGTCTATCGCCGCCGCCGGGATCGCGCCGACGAGCTTCGCGCCATGGCGCGCCAGGCGGAGGCCTGGCGCGCGGAGGGCGGACATCGCGCGGGAAGGGCTCTGATCACGGTCTACCGCCTCTATCGCACGGCGTGGACGCCCGTGACGCGCCCGGAGGAGGAGTGGCAGGAGTCGGAGACGGCGCGCTGGGCCGAGTGCCACCGCCCGGTGCTGCGGAAGAGCGTCTGGGTCGGTCCCACGATGCACGTCACCGCGATCGTCGTCCTCGCGGGCGCGCTCGGCAGGCCCGACCTCTATTTCTGGGCCGCGCTCGTCCCCGGAAATCTCTGGATGTTTCTGACGCTGGCGGCGGAGCGCCGCGCGGTGCGGTGCGCGGCGGCATGACGCTCCCCCGCGCGATTCTCCTGGCCGCGGGGTCCGCGCAGCGGCTTCGGCCCCTGACCGACGCCCTGCCGAAGTGCCTCCTCGAGGTCGGTGGCCGCTCCATCGTCTCCCGGGCCGTCTCGATTCTCGCGGCCGAGGGGATCGCCCGGATCACGGTCGTGGACGGGTTCGAGGGAGACCGGCTCCGCGCGGCGCTGACCTCCGAGTTTCCGCCGGGCTGGTTCGATTTCCGGAGGAACGCGGAGTACGCCTCCACGAACAACGCGTTCTCGCTCCGTCTGGCGCTCTCCGGCGTCGACGAGCCGATCCTGCTGCTCGACGCGGACGTCGTCTTCGATGCGGCTCTCGTCCGCCTTCTGCTGGACGCCCCTCACGCCAACAGGCTGGCCATGCGAACGCACGGGGCCCTCGGAGACGAGGAGATGAAGGTTTCGGTAGCAGATGACGGGCGGCTCGAGGACATCGGAAAACGGCTTTCCGGGCGCGCCGACGGGGAATCCGTCGGCCTGGCGATTTTCTCCGCCGCCTTCGTTCGAAAGCTCGCCCCCGTGCTCGAGCGGCGGCTGATCGACGAGCGCCGCGTCGACGAATGGTACGAGTCCGCGTTTCGCGAGCTCATCGCCGGCGGAGAGCCCGTGTTCGCGGTCGACGCCGGGGACCTTCGCGTGATCGAGATCGATACGCCGGAGGATCTCGAGGAAGCGCGGCGGCTCTTTTCCTAGGTGAAAACCGCGCTTTCCCGGCCTGCGTCCGCGGCGCCCCTTCGTTTCCCGTTTTCCGTTTCCCGTCTCCCGTCTCCCGACAGCCGCCCGGCGATCCCTGCGGCGGCCAGGGGCACCAGCGCCGCCGCCGTCCGAAACAGGGTGGTCTCCGCCAGCCACTCGGGTCCGAGGATCGCGAAGGCGGGAAGCGCGAGATAGACACAGAGAGCCGCGCCCGCGAGCCAGATCAGCGGTTCGGCCCAGGGAGTCTTCCGGCCCGCCAGAATGAGCGCCGCGATCGCGGCCGGAAAGATCCAGGAGCGCGCGATGACGTGAGCGTCGGCGGAGAATGCTTCCGCCGTCCGGCCCAGAAGCTCGCCGAACCGGGAGGGCGCGAGCAGCCCGAAGTCGAAGTCTCGCAGCGGCGCGGCGCCGCGAAGCGCCCGGACCACCAGCGTCAGCGAGATCGCCGGGAGGATCGCGGCCGCGGCCACTCGCAGCCGCCGGGGCCGGTCGCCCTCGCCGCGCGGCGCGAGAATCGCCACCGAAGCGGCGACGCCGGCCAGGAAGAGGCCCTCGTTCTTAATGGAGCTCGCGAGCAACGAGGCGACGGCCAGGCGCGCGAGAGCGCGAGAGTCGGTCCCGTCCATCGCATCCGACAGCGAGGCGCCGAGAAGCAGCATCGTGAGCGACAGCGGAACGTCCGCCATCCCGGTCAGGAAACCGGAGTAAAGGGGCTCGAAGAGCGCGAGAAGGGCGGTCGCCGCCAGCGTCACCATGGGACCGGCGCCGCGGCGCCGCAGCCATCCGAACAGGACCGTGAGCGTCGCGATCTGGAACGCAGGGAACAGAAGCGCCAGCGCATGGTCGTCCCACTTCCCGACCACGCCCGCGGCGCCCGCGTAGAGAAGGGGCAGACCCAGCGGATACTCGGGATGCGAGAAACCCGCGAGGCGCGGGTCTGACAGCCACGGCGGGATCGCGCCCGCCGCGAAGATCGTCCGTCCCTTGAGCCCCCAGATCGCGAGGAAGTCGATCGACCACATAGGCCGGATCAGCGCGCGAACGGCGTAGAGAAGGACACCCGCGGCGGCGGCGAGCCAGAGCAGCGCGCGCGCCGCGCGACGCTCCCCCGCGGGAGGAAGGACGGCCCCGGAATCGCGAGCCGCGCAGAGCCGGCCAACTGCCACGCCGGCCACCGCGAGGATCGCGAAACACACGCGCGGGTGGGGACCGCCGAGCGACGCCAGCAGGGCGGATCCCGAAAGGAAGGCGAGTCCCAGACACACACCCCAGCCGATCCGTTCGGGAC
>JALYUA010000122.1 GCA_030854005.1 Acidobacteriota bacterium | reverse complement strand
GTCCCTCCCCTCTCCACCCGCGACAGCGGGGGGAGAGGAAGGGTGAGGGGGGCGAGCCCGGGCGTCCTCTCGTCGCCTTCTCGCGTAAGATGAATCCTCCGGCCCGCATTTCGCATATGTCTCGATGGAGGGAATGGACTGATGTCGGATAACCCGAACGTGCATGAGGTTTCGGATACGAGCTTCGACGGCGACATCCTGAAAAGCGACCGGCCCGTGCTCGTCGATTTCTGGGCGCCCTGGTGCGGCCCGTGCCGCTCGGTGGCCCCGATCGTGGACGACCTCGCGACGCAGTACAAGGACAAGCTCAAGGTGGCGAAGATCAACGTCGACGAGTCTTCGCAGGTCGCGATGAAGTACCAGGTGACGTCGATCCCGACGTTCATCGTGTTCAAGAACGGCCAGGTTGCCGACCGGGTCCTGGGAGCCTTGCCGCGCAGCGAGTTCGTCAAGTTCATCGACCGCAATCTGTGATTCGGCGGCGCCCGCCACGGGCGTCTGAGGTAAAGGGAGGGCCGCTCGCCCTCTCTTTTCTTTTTTGTGGCCTGGACGGGAAATCCGGGCCCGGCTCTCCGTCGTAAGATAGAAGTCGTGACCCGGTCCGTCGTTCGCCGGTCTCTCATTCTCTTCGCCCGGGAGCCTTCCCGCGAGGCGCGCGCGAAGGGCTTTTCGGCGGGCGGGGCGGCCGATCTTTTCGCCTCCTTCGCCGCCGGCTGGCTCGACGCCGCCGAACGGGCCGGGGCGACGCTGGTGGTCGCGGCGCCCGCGGAAGACCTCGCCGCCTGGCGCCGGTGTCTTCCGTCCGATCGAGGCATCTCCTGGATCGCCCAGCGTGGCCGCTCCTTCGGGGAGCGCCTCGAGGAGAGCGCCCGGCACGTCGCTTCGGAAGGCGGCTCCTCGGTGCTCGTCGGAGGTGACGTCCCGCCGAGCGCTCGCGCCGCGAGCCGGGCATTCGAAGCCCTCGACCGCGGGGCCGGGGCGGTACTGGCGCCGTCGCCGGACGGTGGCGTCTCCTTGATCGCGGTCGGCGCGGAAGACCTCGACCTCCTCGGGGGTCTCACGGCCGGCAGCGCCGCCGTGTTCTCGACTCTCGCCGGGGCGCTCGAAGGACGCGGGCGGCCAGTCGAGCTCGTCGACATCGCCCCCGACGTCGACGGGCGCCGCGACCTGCGTCGGCTGATCCGCTCCGGTCTTCTTCTTCTGTCACGTTCTCTCGCGCTCCGCGCTCTCGCGATTCCTTCTACGCCCCGCGCGGGCCACCGTCCGGCGCCGCGCACTCTCCGCCTCGCCGGTCCCTCGGGACTCCGCGCTCCTCCCGCCTTCGCGTAGCGACTCTTTCCCAGTCGAAAACGCAACTCCGGCCTCCGCGCCGGATCAAGGCGGCCTCCGGGCCGAAGGTGGGTCATCCGTGTACGAGTCGGCATCCAGCGCTCCGCAGGGCCTCTCTCCGTCTCCGGGCGGCGCCTATCCGTTCGTGCCGTCGGTCTCCCTTGACACGCTGTGGTTCCAGGTCGCGGGGACGCTCTGCAACCTGAAGTGCACGCACTGCTTCATCTCGTGCTCGCCCACGAACCACAACCACGAAATGCTGAGCCTGGCGGAGGTCCGCGAACGGCTGGCGGAGGCAATCCCGCTCGGAGTCCGCGAGTACTACTTCACCGGTGGCGAGCCGTTCATGAACCCGGAGATGCTCGCCATCCTCGAAGAGACTCTGCGGCAGGGGCCCGCCTCCGTTCTCACCAACGGCCTCCTTCTGACGCCGGAGCGGTGCCGCCGCCTCAAGGGGCTTTCCGATCAGAGCGACTACTCGCTCGACATCCGCATCTCGATCGACGGCTACACGGCGGAGTCGAACGACCCGATCCGGGGCTTCGGGACCTACGAGAAGATCCTGACCGGAGTCCGCAACCTGGCGGCCGCGGGATTGAATCCGGTGATCACGGTGACCGAGGCGTGCGGCGACGCCGCCAGCGCGGAGGGCCGGACGCGGTTTCTCGAATGGCTGCGCGCGATCGGGCTGGCTCGGCCCCGCCTCAAGATCCTCTCTCTCTTTCGCATCGGCGCGGAGGAGCAGCGCCTCCGAGCCTATGAGTCCTGGGAATCCCTGCGGGGCCGGAGCCTGACGACGGACGAGGCCGAGAAGCTCCAGTGCTCCTCCTGCCGGATGGTGACGTCCCGCGGCGTTTACGTCTGTCCCATCCTGATCGACGAGCCCTCGGCGCGCATGGGCGCAACCCTCGGAGACACTCTCAAGCCGTTCGAGCTCGCCCACGCCGCGTGCTTCACGTGCCACGAGTACGGCGTCACGTGCCGGACGTGAGACGCCGCGGTACTCCGCGGTCATCTAGTCGGGAAACAGACGCATGAGCGCACTTCCCGTCCGGCTCTCGTTCTTCGGAGGCATCTACAACAACTGGCGCGCCCTCGAGGCTGCCGCCGGCGATGTGCGACGACGGGGAACCGACGGTCTCTACGCCCTCGGAGATTTCGGAGGATTTGGACCGCATCCCGACCGCGTGTTTCCGATTCTCCTCGAGTCCGGCGCCCAGCCGATCCAGGGCAACTACGAACAGTCGCTCTCGACGGGAGCGACCGACTGCGGCTGCGGCTACACGGACCCCCGCGACAACCACTTCGCCCAGATCTCTTACGACTACACGGCGGAAAACACGTCCTCTTCATGGAAGACGTGGATGGGCGCACTTCCCGGCACGAGGCGGTTCGACGCCGGTGGCCGCCGGGTGCTGCTCGTCCACGGCTCGCCGCGGAGGATCAACGAGTTTCTGTGGGAGTCGAACTCGCCCGTGCCCTTTCTGGAAAAGCTCCTGACCGATTTCGAAGCCGACGTCCTCGTATGCACGCACACGGGACTCCACTGGACACGGCGGCTGCCGTCCGGCCGCGTCGTCGTCAACGCGGGCGTGCTCGGGCGGCCGGCCAACGACGGCGCGACGAACGTCTGGTACACCCGCGTGACCTTCGGAGACGACGTCGACGTCGAGTTCGTCCCGGTTCCCTATGACCACGAGGCGCTGGCGCGGGAGATGGAGGAGGAGCGCCTCCCCCCCGAGTTCGTCGAGACCATCCGAACCGGCTGGTGGACGACCTGTCTCGAGATCCTTCCCGCCAAAGAACGCGAAAGAGGAAGGCATTGACCCGCCGGGCGAGCCCGGCAAGAAAGTGAGCCTGAGTTGACGCGTCCCCACATTCCTTCCTCCGGCTCCCGATCCGCGCTCCTTTTCCTGTCTCTCGCGGCGGCGGCCCTCTCTCTGCCCGCCCAGGCGCCGCCGCCGACACCGACGCCCGCTCCCGGGGGCGAGAACCCGTCTCCCGCATCCCCCGATGAGGCGAAGATGCGCGCGGAAGTCGAGCGGCAGATGAAGATGATGGAGGGCAAGCGCTGGACCGTCGGCTTGAACCCGAACGGCGGCGGCGCGTACATCAAGTCTCCCGACGGCAAGGTCTACTTCCGTCTCTACGGGTACGCTCAGCCGATCTTCACGCTGACGGACGCCTCTCATGCGCAGGCGTTCGGGACGACGGATTTCCGCGTCCGCCGGGCACGGCTCGATTTCTCCGTCGACTACGACGAGGTGTGGAAGCTCTTCATCGAGATCGACGGGCAGGGGAGTGGCGGCGGAACGGCTCTGCTCGAAGGCTACGTCCAGTCCTCCTACGTCAAGGGACGCCACTATCTCCGGTTCGGCAAGTTCATCAGCCCCTTCTCGTCCGAGAACCTCCGTTCCTCGCGCGCCCTCGACACGGTCGAGCGGTACATCGCTCTCAACACCCTGTTCGGCCTCCCCGGCGTCGACGTGCAGTTCGGACCGATGGCCTGGGGCTACGTGGACGCGGGACACAAGCTCACGTATTACGCCGGAGTCTTCAACGGAAACGCGAGCGCGGCGGTCTCGACCGTCAACGGGTACGGCGGCAACGCGCGCGACAACAACAAGCAGAAGGAATTTCAGACCCGGTTGAACTACCAGCCGATCAAGGAGCTCACGATCGGCGGCGCGTTTGACTACGACCAGGAGCTGGATCAGAACCTCCAGCTCACCAGCTACTCCGGCGCGAAGCTGATCGCCGTGACCGTCCGCGGCAAGCGGCGCGGCTACGACGCGGATCTCCACTGGAAGAAGGACAAGTGCTCCTTCGACGCCGAGTGGCTCCACGTCGACTTCCCCGACAACCCGAACAACGCGCATCGGGACGTCAAGCTCCACGGCGGCTACGCCCAGGCCGGCTACTGGGTGAAGGGCAGCGAGACGAAGGGCGTCCAGGGAATCCTGCGGGGAGAGTACGCCGAGCTCGAGGGAGCGGCTGTCGAGACCGTGCGAGGCCGCACCATCACCGCGGTCACCGGCGGCGCGAACATCTGGTTCAACGGCTGGACGCGTCTCCAGATCGACGCGATCGAGGAGCACGTCAACGGCAACGGAAACGGCGCTTATACCGGCGGCTCGAAATGGAGGCCGACCCTCCTGACCGAGCTGCAGGTGAAATTTTGAACGCCGTCGACGGGAGAAATCCATGAAGAGAGCTCTCACGGGCCTCGCCGTGGCGGGATTCCTGACGGCCGCGGCAGCGCCCGTTTCCGCGCAGGAAAAGACCGTCATCCAGTACGACTGCATTCCGAATTACGCCAACTGGGGCGGCGTGACCGCGCTCTACAAGCAGAAGACGGGCGTCACGGTGCCCCCCGATCCGAAGGGGTCCTCCGTCGCGCTTGCCGCGATCGAGAAGGAGAAGGACAGCCCCGTGGCCGACACCGCGTACTACTCGGGTGCGATCGGCTACTCGGCGGCGCAGAAGGGCCTGCACCAGCCGTACAAGCCGGCCGCGTGGGAAAAGATCCCGGCCGACCTCAAGGACCCTTCCGGGCTCTGGTGGACGGTCCACACCGGAACGATCGCATTCGTCGTCAACACCTCGGCGCTCGGCGGGGCCGCCGTCCCGCGGTCCTGGGCCGACCTGCTGAAGCCCGAGTACAAGGGAAAGATCGCGTACGACGATCCGACCTGGGGCGGAACCTCCTACACGATGCTCTACGGATTGAATGCTCTCTTTGGCGGCGACGACAGGAACTTCAAGCCGGGCCTGGACTACCTGAAGAAGCTGGACGCCAACGTGCTCTCGTATCCGCGCGAGTCGATCTACAACGGCGTGCTCCGGGGCGAGGTTCCGATCTGGATCAACGCCGATGGAAACGGCTACAAGATGAAGAACGCCGACAACGGTCCGATCGAGGTGGTGCTCCCTAAAGAAGGCACGTTCTCGATGCCTCTCGTCATGGGAATGGTGAAGGGCGCCCCGCATCCCGACGAGACCCGGAAGTACCTCGACTGGCTGCTGACGGCGGAAGCGCAGGCGGAGTTCTCGCGGGGATTTTTCCGGCCGGTGATCGAAGGGACGATCCCTCCGGAGATCGCCTCGAAGTTCCTGCCCGCGGCGGACTATCGCCGCGCGCGCACTCTCGATCTGGCGAAGATGGCCTCGGCCGCCGACGCCTTGAAGAAGGCCTGGTTGGAAGAGATCCGGAGGGGACGCTGACCCGGCCCCCGAGGGTCCGTTGATCTCCCGCGGGCGCAGCGGCGCGGACGACCCGATCCGGCCGTCTGCCGCGTGGATCGCGCCCGCGGCGCTGTTCCTTCTCGTCGCCTTCGTCGCTCCTTTTGGGGCGCTCCTGCGCGCGGCGTCGCACGGGGGTCCTGGCGCTTTCCTGCGCGAGCTCGGCGGAGTCTGGACGCACCCGCACACTCGACGCGCCCTCGGCAACGGGCTCGCGCTTTCGGCCGGCGTCTCCGTCGCCGCGATCCTCTTGTGCCTGCCGCCGGCGCATCTGCTCGCTCGCGCCCGCTTCCGGGGGCGCGGCTCCGCGCGGCTCCTCCTCTCTGTGCCGTTGGCGTTTTCCGGAGTGATCGTGGGCTTCCTCGCGGTCGTGATGCTCGGACGGGTCGGGTTCGTGCCCGCGGTCGCGCAGGCGCTCTTCGGGCGGCCCCTCGGCGCCGGGCTCGCCTACGCTCTGCCGGGCCTCTTCCTCGCCTACCTCTTCTTCGAGATTCCGCGGGCGGTGCTCGCCCTGGAGGCGGCCTTCGCCGGCCTGGACCCCGAGCTCGACGCGGCGGCCCGGTCGCTCGGCGCGGGGCCCGTGCAGCGCTTCGCGCGCGTCACTCTTCCCGCGCTGCGGCCGGCGCTTCTCGCGACGTTCGCCACGACGTTCTCCGTTTCCCTCGGCTCCTACGGCGCGGCGCTGATCCTTTCCCGGCGTTTTTCCGTACTTCCCGTCGAGGCGTACCAGGAATTCACCGCGTTCGGAAACGACGCGGGCGCCTCCGCTATGGCCATCTGGCTGGCCGGGATCTCGATCGTGATCTCCGTGGCGGCGCGAAGGGCTTCGCTCCCGGGTTCGGAGGCGACGCGATGACGGGCGCTACGGGGGAGAAGCTCCGGTCCGCCTCCGCGGCCGCGCTCCTGCTTCTCCTCCTCGCGGTCGTCGCGGCGCCTCTCGCCGTGGTCGTCGCCGGATCCCTTCTCGACCCGCGCCTTCTCGGCCTGTCGAGCGAGAGCTGGGAGGCCGGCTCCCGCCACGCCACCTGGTTCTCCTACATTCTGTCTCTCTACGGGCGCCATCTGGCGCGCTCCGCGGCCCTCGCGCTCTGCGTCGTCCTTCTCGCCTTCGCCGTGGGGGCTCCCGCGGCGTACGGGCTTTCCCGGCGCCGGGATCCGTTTGCGCGCGCCGTGGCGGTTCTGCTGGACGCTCCGCTCGCCGTGCCGGGCCTTGCCGTGGCGATCGGGCTCCTCCTCGCGTATCCGAGAGCGCGGGCGAGCGGCGCCGCGCTCGCCGCGGGCCACCTCGTGTATGCGCTTCCCTTTTTCGTGCGCGCGGCGGGGAACGCCCTTTCCGGCGGGAACGTTTCGGAGCTCGAGGAGGCCGCCGCGGTCTCGGGCGCCGGACGGTGGCAGCGGTTCCGCCGGATCGTTCTGCCTCTTGCCCGACCGGGTCTCCTGGCCGGCGCGTTGATGGCGTTCACAATCTCCTGGGGCGAGTTCAACGTCTCCTTCCTCCTTTCGACGCCGACCACGTCGACGTTTCCCTCCGCGCTCTACCTGACCTACACGACCAACAGCTTTCCGGTGGCGGCGGCCGCGACGACGCTCTTCCTCGCGGCGGCCGTCCCGGCGCTGGCGCTTCTCCAGCGCATCGCGTCGCCCGAGGCGGCGCGGTTCGGCGAGGCGGCGTGAGCGCTCGCGTCGAGGTGCGCAGGCTGAGCAAGTCCTACGCGCGGGTGCCCGCCCTCGACGGCGTCTCCCTCACCCTGGAGCCCGGCACGACCACGGCGCTCGTCGGCGCGTCCGGCTCGGGAAAGACGACTCTCCTCCGTTGCCTCGCGGGCCTCCTCCCTCCCGACGAAGGAGAGATCCTCTTCGACGGGCGCGACGTCGCGGGCGTTCCCGCGGAGCGGCGGGGCGTCGGCGTGGTGTTCCAGTCCTACGCGCTCTTCCCGCACCTGACCGTCGCCGGCAATCTCGCTTTCGGACTCGACGTTCGAAAGACCTCCGCCCGCGATCGGGCCCGGCGCGTCGCCGAGCTCGCCGAGGAGCTCGGGCTCGAGCGGCTCCTCGACCGCCGCCCGGGCGAGATCTCCGGGGGAGAGCGGCAGCGTGTGGCGCTCGGACGCGCCCTCGCCTACCGGCCGGTCCTTCTGCTTCTGGACGAGCCGCTCGCCGCGCTCGACCCGAACCTCGCCGACTCCGTGCGGGAAGCCCTGGCGCGCGCGATCGCCGCGGAGCGCACGACCGTCCTGCTCGTCACGCACGATCGTTCGGACGCTCTCCGGCTGGGAGACCGGGTGGTCCTTTTGCGCGCGGGCGCCGTCGAGCAGGAAGGCGCTCCGCGGGACCTCTACCGGCAGCCGAAGACGGAGTACGCGGCGAATTTTTTCGGGTCCGGGCCTCTCTGGGAAGTGGACGCACGCGCGGAAGGCAGCGGGGTGCTCGCCGAGACGCCCCTGGGACGGGTCACGCTGGCCGGCTTCCGGCCGGGACGCCTGCGCCTCATCGTGCGGCCCGAGGCACTGTCCGTGCGACCTTCCGGAGGGACAACTGTCACCGTCCGGACCGTCTCGTACGAAGGCGACCGGTCGCGAATCGTCTTCACCGCCGGGGGTCGCGACGCGGTCGTTTACGGGCCGGCGGGTCTCGAGGCCGCCCCCGGCGATCGTATTGCGGTCACAGTAGATCCCCGCCTTCTGGTGATTCTCCCGGAGGAAGAAATTGCCCCTTCCCTGGCGGGCTCGCGGTCTCGATCCGCCTGAACGCGGGGCCCGACCGAAACGGGCAGGACCTTTGCGTGTAATGATCCCCGGGCCGCCGACGTTCTGATGGGAGCGAGGGCCGCCCGGGTCGACCAGGGGGAACGCGTCGCGCCTCGGATGCGCACGCGCCAACGAGCCAGGCGCCGGTGACGCCCACGCGGCCCAACGCCCACCATGGCGGGACGCGGAACGCGCCATCAGATCGGGAGAGCCGTGAAGAGCAAGATCATCTGGATCGTCGTCATCGTCGTCGCGGCGGTCGGCCTCTACCTGGCGATCAACGGACGCCGGAAGCCAGAAGAGAAATACCGCACGGCGGCGATCGATCAGGGATACATCACGCAGACGGTCGCGGCGACGGGGACTCTGTCCGCGGTGACGACGGTGCAGGTCGGCAGCCAGGTCTCCGGGATCATCGCGAAGCTCTATGCGGACTTCAACAGCCAGGTCAAGAAGGGCCAGTTGTTAGCCGAGCTGGACGAGACGCCGTTTAAGGAAAAGATCGAGCAGAACGTAGCGGCGCTGGAGAAGGCCAAGGTCGAGATGCGGAACGCGGAAATCTCGCTGCGACGCCAGAAGGCCCTTTCGCAGCAGGGCCTCGCCCCGCAGGCGGACATCGACCAGGCGCAGGCCAACTATGACGCCGCGCGCGCCAGCGTCGCGCAGGCCCAGGCCATGCTCAACCAGGCGCAGACGGACCTCCACAATTCCAAGATCAAGGCCCCGATCGACGGTGTGGTGGTCTCCCGGCAATACGACGTCGGGCAGACAGTGGCGGCGTCCTTCCAGGCGCCAACCCTATTCACGATCGCTCAGGACCTGACCAAGATGCAGGTCTCCGCCGACATCTCCGAGTCCGACATCGGCCAGATCAAGGTCGCGGAGCCCGTCCGCTTCAACGTCGATGCCTACCCGGACCGGAATTTCCGGGGCAAGGTCGCGCAGGTCCGCCTGAACGCAACGGTCAACCAGAACGTCGTCACGTATCCCGTCATCGTCGAAGTCAACAACGAGGATCTCCTCCTGAAGCCGACGATGACCGCCAACGTCACGATCGACGTGGCGTCCGCGAAGAACGTCCTGCGGGTGCCGAACGCGGCGCTGCGCTTCCGCCCGGAGGTCAAGGAGGGCTCGGACAAGCCCGCGACGGCTCCGGACCGGAGCGCCGGCGCGGGCGGGACGTCCGGCGGCAACCGCGCGGGAGCGGCGGGGCAGAGCAGCGAGGCGGCGCAGAGCGCCCCGGCGGCACAACCCGGAGGTCCGGGCGCGGGCTCCCCG
>JALYUA010000113.1 GCA_030854005.1 Acidobacteriota bacterium | reverse complement strand
GCCGAGATGGGGTGCGGGTTCGGCGCGTGCCTGGCGTGCGTCATTCCCGGCGCGGAGACGCCGTTCCTCGTCTCGTGCCAGGAGGGGCCGGTGCTCCCGCCCTCGCGCATCGACTGGGGCCGCTGCCGATGACGGATCTGCCGATGACGGACCGGGATTTCCTCCGCGTTCGCGCGGGTCCCCTGGAGCTCGCCAATCCCATCCTGACCGCGTCCGGCACGTTCGGCTACGGCCTCGAGTTCACCGATTTCGTGGATCTCTCCCGGCTCGGGGGCATCTGCACGAAAGGCCTCTCTCTCCTCCCGCACGCGGGCAACGCGCCGCCGCGCATCTGCGAGACGCCGGCCGGGATGTTGAACGCCATCGGCCTGCAGAACGTGGGCGTCGAGGCGTTTCTCCGCGAAAAGCTTCCGCGGCTCCGCGAGCTTTCCGCCACCGTGATCGCGAACGTCTGGGGAGACCTCGAAGAGGACTACGTGACGGTCGTCCGGGCGCTGGAAGAAGCCGAGGGGCTCGCGGCCATCGAGTTGAACATCTCCTGCCCGAACGTCGAGAAGGGCGGCATGCTCTTCGGAAACTCTCCTTCCGCGACGGGCTCGCTGGTGCGCCGGGTGCGAGCCGTCACGAGGCGGCCGGTGATCGTCAAGCTGTCTCCCAACGCCCCGGATCTCGTGGAGTCCGCCCGGGCCGCGCGGGAGGCGGGGGCGGATGCGCTGTCGCTGGTGAACACGTTCGTCGGGATGTCGATCGATCCCGAGACGGCGCGTCCGCGTCTGTCCTACGGCACCGGAGGCCTCTCCGGCCCGGCCATCCGCCCCCTCGCCGTCCGGATGGTGTACCAGGTCGCGCGCGCCCTTCCGGGAACGCCGCTGATCGGGATCGGCGGAATCAGCGACCTCTCCGACGTCCTCGAGTTTCTGGCCGCCGGTGCGACGGCGGTGCAGATCGGCACCGCGAACTTTCGCGATCCGGGCGTTTCAGTCCGGCTCGTCTCCGAACTCTCGGCGTACTGCGCCAGTCGGCGGGTCCGAGTCGAGGACCTCGTCGGCCGGGCGCACGGCCCGTCGCCCGCGGGACTCGACGCGGGAGCCGAAGGATGACGGCCCCGGGCGAAGAGCCGCGCGCGACAGGCGCCGCTTCGCGCCTTTGCATCGCGCTCGACCTCGCGTCGCGAAACGACGTCGTGGCAGCGGCGCGCCGGTTCGCGCCCCGGGCGAGCTGGCTCAAGATCGGCCTGGAGGCGTTCGTCTCGGAAGGGCCGTCGCTGGTGGCCGACGTCGCCGCGGCCGGCGCGAGAGTCTTTCTGGATCTCAAGCTGCACGACATCCCGAACACGGTGGCCCGCGCCGTCTCGGCGGCGGCGGCGACTGGCGCCGCGATGGTGAACGTGCACGCGCTCGGCGGACGGGAAATGCTTCTCGCGGCGCGGAACGCCGCGGGCCAGAGCGCGAATCGCCCGCTTCTGATTGCCGTGACGCTCCTGACTTCGCTCGACTCGCGGGCGCTGGCGGATCTTCCGGTCGCCGGCACGCCGGAAGGCATCGCGCGCCGGCTCGCCGTTCTCGCCAGAGACTGCGGGCTGGACGGGGTTGTCTGCTCCCCGGGGGACCTGCCCGCCATCCGCTCCGCGTGCGGACCTTCGTTTCTGACCGTGGTTCCTGGCATCCGGCCGGAAGGCGTGGACTCCGGCGATCAGAAGCGGACCGGGACGCCCGGCGCCGCGATCGCGGCGGGCGCCGACATCCTCGTGGTGGGCCGTCCCGTCACCGCGGCCGCGGATCCCGACGCGGCGCTCGATGCGCTTCTGGCCGAAATAGAATCGGCCCGGATGCCGTCCCGATGAGCGACTGGAAGGTGCCTCACGAGCCTTGGATCGTGGGTCACCGCGGCGCGCCCCGACGGGCCCGCGAGAACACGATCGACAGCCTCGATGCCGCGGAGAGCCTCGGCGCCGACGCCGTCGAATTCGACCTGAGGCAGACCCGCGACGGCGAAGCGGTGCTTTTCCACGACGAGGACATCGTCCTCGGGAATCAGAAGATCCCCGTGCGGACGTTCACCGCCCGCGAGATCGAAAAGCTCCAGCTCCCTTCGGAGTTCGGGGCGTATCGCATCCCCAAGCTCGAGGACGTCTTTCACCGTTACGGCCCCGCGATGCGGTACGTCGTCGAGGTGAAGACGTCTCCCCACACGCATCTCGCGCTCATGGCCCGCCGCGTGGCGCGCGTGGCGGCGGAGTTCGGCGTCCGCGCGCGGTGTCTCGTTGCCTCGTTCGACCCCGAGTTCCTGCGGAAGATGCGGGAAGCGGACGCGTCGATCGCGACGAGCTTTCTGATCGATCACGCGGTCGCTCTGCCCGAGCCGGGGAGGCCGACGCCGCTCTTCCCGCCGGCGGACGCCCTCGGGCCCCGGTGCGACCTCGTGAGCGCTCCTCTGCTGGCGCAGGCTCAGGCCGCGGGCCTCTCGGTGCACCCGTGGACGGCGGACGAGCCCGCGGAGATCCGCCGGCTGCTCGATTTCGGCCTCCCGTCGGTCACCACCAATGTCCCCGACGTCGCCCTGGCCATCCGGGCGGAGGCGAAAGGCGCGACCGTCTTTATTGTCGAAGGGGGTTAAGCGTCGAGAGTTAAGCTTTCAAGACGTCATCCCGTCCGACTCTCAACTCTCAACTTCCCCTACCCCTGTATCGTCAAATGCGTCCCGCCGTACACCTCGAGGGCGGCGCCCGTGATGCCCGCGGCGTCGTCGGACGCTAAGAACAGCACCGTTCGCGCCACGTCGCGAGGCCAGAGTTTCTGCGAGAGCGGCAGGGACCGGTCGACCTCGGCCGTCTCGTCGATCTTGTTGTCGACCGCGCCCGGGCAGACCGCGTTGACCGCGATGTTGTGCGCGCGGAACTCCTTCGCCAGACTCTGGGTCAGGCCGATGACGCCGAACTTGGCGGCGCTGTGCGCGGAAAGGTTCGCGTCGCCCCGCAGGCCGTGAACGGAGGAGACGTTCACGATCTTGCCGCGCTTGCGCTCGACCATCCCGGGGAGGACCGCGCGGGAGAAGCCTGCCGTGGCGGTCAGATTGGTGGCGACCACGGCGTCCCACTCGTCCGCGGTGAGCTTCAAAAACGGCCTCCAGAGGAAGATACCTGCGTTGTTGACCAGGACGTCGATCGGTCCGAGCGCCGACTCTGTCTCCGCCACGCAGGTCTCCGCGGCGCCCCGTATCGTCACGTCCGCCGCGATCGCGAAGCATCGCGCGCCCGCGGCACGGATCTGCGCGGCCGTCCCGTCGAGCTCCGCCTTCGTGCGGGCGACGACCGAGACGGAGGCTCCTTCCTCGGCAAACCGGAGAGCCACCGACCGGCCGATTCCGCGGCCTCCGCCCGTCACCATGACCGTCCGCCCGGCGAACCTCATGCGAGAGAGCCCTCGCCGAGCTCGTCGAAGAGCTCCTGGGAGAAGAGCAAGAGCGAGTCCGCGCCTGAGAACACCGGTCCGGCGAGGAGAGACACGGCTCCTTCGCCGGGCGTCGGCTGGTCGATGCGTACGCGAAAGACCGTCAGGGGGAAGATCGTTCGATCCGGATCGTGGCGCGACGTGCGGCCGCGCCCTGCGCGCAGGCGGATCGACGCGGCGAGGTGACGCTGCATGTAGAGCAGGGTCGCCTGCCGCCGCCGGATGAGGTTGATCGAAGTCCGGCTTCCCGCGAGAACGGCCACGGCGAACGCCGTCGGCGACGTCGCGCGGACCTCGCCCGGGGTCAGGAGCGCCGCTCTGGGAAATCCTTCCGGGTCCGAGGTGAGCAGGGGAAAGACGAGCCGCCGCCGGCGCCGAAATGCCTCGCCCCCGAGGGTTCGCTCGAGCGCGGGTGGAAGGCGGGACAGCTCCATGGGGGGGTAGTGTAAGAGGTATCGGCGTCCTCCCTCCTCTCCCTTATGAGTCCCGACCGGGCGATAAGATGAGGTCATGAAGAAAACCTGCCTGGTTCTGCTCGCCGGCCTCGCGATGACCGCCCCGCTCCTCGCGGAGGATCGCGATGCCAGGGCCGATGCCGTCGGCCACGAGTTCATCGCGGCTCTGGGTGGCGAGAAGGCCTGGGAGAAGGCGCGCCAGTTCCGATTCGACTTCGTCGTCGACCGGGAGGGAAAGACGATCGCCCGGTTCTCGCACGCCTGGGATCGCTATACCGGCGACTATCGCGTTTCCGGCACGGACAAGACCGGCGCTCCTTTCACGGTCTTTTTCAACGTGAACACAAAGGAGGGTCAGGCCTTCGTCAACGGCAAGCCCGCGGAGGGGGAGGCGCGCGACGCGCTTCTCAAGACGGCGTACGGGAGATTCATCAACGACAGCTACTGGCTTCTCGCGCCCTGGAAGATCTTCGATCCCGGCGTCCATCTCGCCTACGAGGGAGAAAAGCCCTGCCCCGAGGGCGCCGGAGGCGGGGCCTGCGACGTCCTGAAGCTGTCGTTCGAAAACGTCGGCATGACCCCGAAGGACGTGTACTGGCTCTGGATCACGAAGGACGGCCGCCGGATGGTCGCGTGGCAGTACGTTCTAAACGGCGCGCAGGAAGAACCGACGACCGCGCTGTGGAAAGAGTGGAAGCCTTACGGCGGCATTTCGCTCGCGACGGAGAAGCCGATGGTGGGCAAGCCCGCGGTCATCCGTTTCGAGAACGTGTCGGTCTCCTCGACGCGCGACGACGCCCTGTTCCGGCCGGGCGCCGGCCAGTAAGCGCCGGGCCCACGGAAAAGACGGGCCTCGGGGAAGCCCGGCGGGTTTCCTCGCGTTGTGACAGATCCCGGGACGCGAGTCGCGTCCGCGAGGTTTGCGTATGATCCGGAGCGATGCGATCGACACTGTGACGGGCGACGAATCCACCTCCAACGGCCACCGCCTGGTTCTGTTCGACATCGACGGGACCCTGCTCTCCGCCGGACGGGCGGCGCGGGAGTCGGTCCTCGCCGCGCTCGAGACGGTCTACGGCTGGACAGGCTCCGCGGACTCGCACGACTTTTCCGGGAAGACAGACCCTCAGATCATCCGGGAGCTGATTATCGAGTCGGCCGGGGACGAGAGGTGCGAGGCGCTGCTCGAGCGCGCCCTCGACGTTTATCTGTCCGAGCTTTCGCGGCGGTTGACCCCCGGGGCGGTGGTCCCCAAACCGGGAGTCGGAGAGCTGCTCGTGCGCCTGGCGGCGAAGCCGGCCGTCACGCTCGCCCTTCTGACCGGCAACCTCGAGCCGGGGGCGCGGATCAAGCTCGAGCCTCCCGGCTTCAATTCTTATTTTCCCTTCGGGGCATTCGGTAGCGATTCGGCCGACCGCTACCGGCTGCCCGCGATCGCGGTCGAGCGCGCCCGCGCTCGCACCGGGATCACGTTCTCCGGCAAATCGATCGTCATCGTGGGCGACTCCGTCCACGACGTCGGCTGCGGCAGATCACTGGGCGTCCGTTCCGTGGCCGTCGCCACCGGGCCGACGCGGCCGGAAAGGCTCGCCGCGGAGAAACCCGACGTCCTGCTCGAAAGCTTCGCCGACGTCGACCGCGCCGCGGAGGCGATCCTCGCGTGAGACGCGCCGCGCTGTTGGCCGCCGCCGCCGCGCTCGCCTCCATTCTGTCGGGCTGCGCGTCTTCTTCGTCTTCCTCGGGTCCGGCGGCGTCATCGGCGCCTCCGAGCGCGCCTCGCGCTCCCTATGACGCCCCGGCCGCCGCGGCCCACCAGGTGGACATCACGATCCGGTCCCGCGCAGCGCGCGAGATCCTGGCGTCTCTGTCGAGGCCGAAGGTCGAAGCCTCCGATACGAAGCTGCTCGAGGACCTGCCCGCGGTGCGTTTCGCGATCCAGGACTCCAACCGCGGGGTGGACGTCTTCGAGCGCGACTTCGCCGCCGCCTTCGACGAGAAGACGCGGACGTCCGTGTTCGACTTCCGTTCGATCCGGGAGTCGAAGGAGCGCTGGCAGGCGCTTCTCGACGCCGTCGAGCCGCGGGAGGCCGATCTTGCGCGCATGGCGTCGACGCGCGCGGCGGCTCTGCTGCCGGGCGACCGTCCGATCTCCGCGCGGCTCGACGTCTTTCTCTCCTTCGGGGTCGCCGGCCTCGGGGACCACATCGTCTTGAAGGGCGACAACGGCCGGGAGGCCATGGTTCTCGATCTCGCGCGCGCGCTCGGCGACTCGGAAGGCGAGCCGCTCGAAAGCCGGATGTCGCGCATCGCACGGGTCATCGCGGGCGAAGCGTTTCGGCAGGCCTGGGCGGCCTATCGCGCGCAGAGCCCGGCCTGGCAGCACCCGGACCCTCAGCTCGGGCAGTTGGACGTCCTGCTGCGCGCCGTCGCGGAAGCGGGCCCCGTGGCCGTCTACACGGTCGACGAGAACTTCTTCCCGCTCTCGACGTGGCTGAAGGATCCGATGAAGCGCGCGATCGAGGACCTGAACCGCCGGGCGGACCGGCTCGCCGAAGCCGAGGGCAATCTCGAGCGCCGCATGGAGCTGACCGGTGAGATCCGGCGCGGCGATTTCGCGCGGCGGATCGCGGGCCAGGACGGGGCCTACCTCGTCGACGGGGTCATCCAGCATGCGGGGCTGGCCGGGCTGCGGCAGGCGCTGCAGGCCGGACCGCGTGCGCTTTTCGACGCGTACGACAAAGCCGCACAGGCCGACAAGACCCTGGTTCCGCTTTCCAAGGCGATTCGAGACCGGCTCGCCGGCGCGCCCGTGAAGTCGCCGCCGCCGCGCTGACGCCGGCGACATTCGCGACCATGACCGCTCCCGATCTGCCTCTTCGGATCGCCGGAGCGTCCGTCGCGACCGGCGACTGGTTCGAGGTCCGGTCTCCTCAGTCCGGATCTCTGCTGGCCCGGGTGGCGCGCGCGGGCGCCGAGGAAGTCGAGCGAGCGATCGAGGCGGCGCACCGCTCCTTTCGAGAGACGCGCGCGCTCCCGTCTCATCGCCGCGCGGCCGTTCTCAGGAGCATCGAAACCGACCTTTCGACGCGGCGGAGCGAGTACGTCGAGACGATCATCGCGGAAGCGGGGAAACCGCGGCGCTACGCGGAAGCCGAAGTCGATCGCGGCCTGATCACCGTTCGACTCGCGGCGGAGGAGGCCACGCGAATCGGAGGCGAGGTTCTCCCGGTCGACATCGAGCCGCGCGGTGAGGGAGCGCTGTGCATCGTGCGGCGCTTTCCCGTCGGGCCCGTGACGGCGATCACGCCGTTCAATTTCCCGTTGAATCTGGTTCTTCACAAGGTCGCGCCGGCCATCGCGGCGGGCAACCCCGTCCTGCTGAAGCCCTCCCCGCGCACGCCGATGACGGCGGACCTCCTCGCCCGCGCGATCGAAGCGTCGGGATGGCCGGCGGAGGCATTTTCGCTGGTCCACGCCGAGCCCGACGTGGCGCGGCCTCTCTGGACGGATCCGCGGATACGGTTCGTGAGCTTCACCGGCTCCGACGCGGTCGGCTGGAAGATCAAACAGGAAGCGTCGAGGCAGAAGGTGACGCTCGAGCTCGGCGGCAACGCGGCCGCGATCGTCTGCGCCGACGCGGACGTTCCCGACGCGGTGGCGAAGCTCGTGGCCGCCTCTTTCGCCTATGCGGGCCAGGTCTGCATCAAGGCGCAGCGCATCTTCGTGGCCCGGGCTGTCGAACGCGAATTCGTCGACGCCTTCGTGGCGGCGGCGCGGGCGATCGTTCCCATGGATCCGGCCGATCCCGCCGCGATCCTCGGCCCGATGATCGACGAGGAAAGCGCCCGCCGCGTCGAAAGCTGGGTGGAAGAAGCGCGAGCGAAGGGCGCCCGCGTCCTGCTCGCGCCGGAAAGACACGGGGCCCGGCTCTCTCCGGGTGTGCTCTCCGGAGCGCCCGCCGGCAGCCTCGTCCGGGATCGCGAGATCTTCGGCCCGGTCGCGACCATCGACGCGTTCGGGGATCTCGCCGAAGCGCTCGCCTCGGCGAACGAGACGGCCTACGGCCTTCAGGCTTCCATCTTTACCCGCGACATCGCCAGCGCGCTTTCGGCGTTCGAATCGCTCGAGGTGGGAGGGGTCATCGTGAACGAGGCTCCGACCCTGCGTATCGACAACTTTCCCTATGGGGGAATCAAGGCGTCCGGGTTCGGTCGCGAGGGCGTCCGCTTCGCGATCGAAGACATGACCGAGCCCCGGACGCTCTACCTCCGGGCCTGATCCCCGGGCGTAAGATTCGCCACTAGCCCATGGACCAGATTTCGGGGGCGGCTTCCGGCGCTTCCGGCCGTGACCGGCAGGAGATGCTGAGGCTCCTGGCGGACCAGATGCCGGTCGTGATCTGGACGACCGACTCGGACTTGAAGTTCGTGTCGTCGATGGGCGGCGGGTTGCCGCTCCTGGGCCTGACACCGGATCGCCTCGCCGGGATGAGCCTCTTCGAATACTTCGGGACGACCGACGAGGAATTCGCGCCGATCGCGGCGCACCGGCGCGCTCTGGCCGGGGAGTCGGTGTCCTACCAGATTGCCTGGTCGAAGCAGGTGTACTCCGCTCAGGTCCAGCCGCTGCGGGGCCCCGACGACCGAATCGAAGGCGTCGTCGGAGTCGCCCTCGACGTCACCGATCGCGACAGGGCGGAGAAGGAGCTCAAGCGGCTGGTCGCCCTGCTGCGCTCGACTCTCGATTCGACCGAGGACGGCATTCTCGTCGTGGATGACGCCGGCAAAATCGTCACGTACAACCGCCGGTTTGTGGAGATGTGGGGAATCCCCGAGGAGCTCCTCGAAGCGGGAGAGGACGACAAGGCGATCGCGTTCGTCCTCGACCAGCTGGTCGATCCCGGCCTGATGGTCACGCGCACGATGGATCACTACGCTCATCTCGATACGGAAACCTATGACCTCCTGAAATTCAAGACCGGGCGGGTTTTCGAGCGGTTTTCTCCCGCGCCCTCCGCTCCCGGGGCGGAACGCGTGCGGGTGTGGAGCTTCCGCGACATCACGGACCGGATCCGCGCCGACGAAGAGCGGAGCCGTTCCCTCTCTTTGCTGGAGGCGACGCTCGAGTCGACGGCGGACGGCCTCCTCGTCGTCGACACCGAGGGACGGATCGTCCGTTACAACCGGAAGTTCGTCGAGATGTGGAGGATTCCCGAAAGCGTGGTGGCGTCGGGAGACGACGGGCGCGCGCTCGCCTTCGTTCTCGACCAGCTGAAGGCGCCCGATTCCTTTCTGAAAAAGGTCCGGGACCTCTACGATCATCCGGACTCCCAGAGCTTCGACTGGCTGGAATTTCACGACGGGCGGGTGTTCGAGCGCTACTCCCAGCCGCAACGGGTCGGCGGCGCGACGATCGGCCGGGTCTGGAGCTTCCGCGACGTCAGCGATCGCCTGCGCATGGAAGAGATCCTGCGGCGGCAGGCCCGGACCTTCGAGCACATGTTCGACGCGGTCATCGTGACCGACCTCTCGGGCAGGATCCTCGACTGCAATCCCGGCGCCGAGAAGATGTTCGGCTATTCGCGCGAGGCGATGATCGGCAAGAACCCCGAGATGCTTCTCTCGCCGGCCGAAGAGCGGGACAAGACCGCGAAGATGCTGGACGGGATGCGCCATACCGGCCGTTGGCAGGGATCCGTCCGGTTCCGGCGCAAGGATGGGGCACGGGGGACGTCCGAGACGGTCGTCGTCCCTCACTCCGACGAATATGGCCGCCTGACGGCCGCGATCTTCGTGCACCGCGACGTCACGGAAATCAAGGAGCTCGAGCGCCAGCTCCGGGAGCTCCAGGGCGGAGAGGACTCGGGGATGGGGAGAGGCTAGCTTTGCGGCACTCCGGCGCCACCGCGCTCGGAGCCTCCCTACTCGGAACGGTCCAAAAGAATGATGAAATTAACCAGCCGGAGGAGTGGCCGAGCGGTTTAAGGCGGTGGTCTTGAAAACCACTGTGCCGGAAACGGTACCGGGGGTTCGAATCCCTCCTCCTCCGCCA
>JALYUA010000096.1 GCA_030854005.1 Acidobacteriota bacterium | reverse complement strand
CCCTTCTGGTTCAGGGAAAACAGCCCGTTGATGGTGATGAGCAGGTTCCCGACGGGGTTGATCTTGAAGCCCGCCGAGCCGAGCACCGACGTCGAGTCGCTCGTCTCGCTGATCAGCCGGGGAAACGTCGCGGTCTGGATGACGGGAACGCCGTTGAAGTCGGGGTTCACGTTGAACTGGAAGGTCGTGTTCACGACGCGAACCACCTGCGCCTTGCGGAACGTCCGTCCGAGCACGTCGACCGCGAACGTGAGCCGAGGCCCGAGAGCCCAGTCGAATCCGCCCGTATAGGAGATCTCGTCCGGGACCTTCCGGCCCCCCGACGCGTTGCTCGACCATGCGTACCCCGCGTTCACATGCGGCGAGAAGGGCCCGGCGTGAAGCGACCCGATGAAGAACCCGCGCACCTGGGTCGAGCCGGTGCCGAGCAGGTCGCGCTCCTCCCCCGTCGGGACGCGCACGTCGGCCGCGAGGGCGAGCCCTCCGCCGCGGGCCGACAGCAACCGGAATTTTCCCCTCAGGACCACGTCGCCGACGCCCGAAGCGGACCCGTCCTGCCGGAACGTCTCGCTCGTCCCGCCGTTGGTGAAGGTGTGGATCGGAGACGTCGCGCCCGTCGCCAGGCGCTGGACCGTCGCGTCCGTCTGCGCGTCGATGTTGACGCGGACGATCGGAACCGCCATCCCGATGTCCACCCGGTCCGAGATCCCGTACGTCAGGACGAACGCCGTAATGTCCGTGTTCACCTTCAGAAAAAGGTTGGCCGTGATCACGTCGCCTTCGAAGGGAAACTGCAGGTCGCCGTGGTCTCCGTTGGTGTCCTGGTGAGTGAAGACGAGCTTCGCCTGGCCGTCGCGCAGGTTGAGCGAGTCGATGTGGTCGAACGTGAAGTGGCTGTAGTTGATTCCGACGTTCATCCGCCCTTTTCCGATCGTCTCCGCGCGTTCGGCGTAGATCGGCCCGAAGCTCTCCGCGGCGCGGGTGAAGGCGCCGAGGGACGGATCGAAGTTGTAGGTGAAGCCGCCGGCCGAGGACGCGAGCGGAAAAGATGAGAGTTGGTTGCCGAGCTCGGAGTTGAAGCCCTGGAGAGCCTGGAACTGCGGGGAGTCGGCGCCGATGAAGTGCGCCGAGTGGGAGAACCCGGTCGCCGGCGGCGAGAGGACGATGCCCTCGCGGAGAAAATCCGTCAGCAGGTCGCGGAGGTTGAAAGTCTGAGCGAGGGCGGGCAAGGGCACCACGCAGGCCAGGGCGACGAGCATGGCGAAACGGCGCAGCCTCATGGTTTCTCCCTCCGATGACCCGGTTTTTCGCAGATTAAGCACTGTCGCACCGGCGGTCAAGGAGAAAGCAAGCGCGCCGCCCGAATCAATGCCGCGAGAGCTTGCGGTACTGCTGCAGATGGCGGAGTGCGGCGGCGGTTTCGCCGAGGCGCACGCACAGATGGGCGGCGTTGTAGTGGGCGTCGACGTTTCCCGGATCGAGCGCGAGGGAGCTCGCGTAGGCGTCCAGGGCGGCGCGCGCGTTGCCAATGTCCTCGAGCGCCACGCCGAGGTTGAAGGCCGCGGTGGCGTTCTTCGGATCCGAGACGAGCGCCTGCCGATACTGCGATTCCGCTCCGGCGGCATCCCCCGATTCGTGGAGGAGCCGTCCCAGGTTCACTCGGGCGTCGGCGTGGTCCGGCGCGAGCTCGAGCGCCCGCGTGTAGGCCTGTTTCGCCTCGTCGGGCGCGGTCGATTCGAGGTCGCATCCGAGGGCGAACCAGTCCGCGGCGTTCAAGGCCTCGGATTCCCGGCTGGCCTCGCGGAACGCGCGCTGCGCCAGCGGAGCCACCTGGCGGGCGAGCTCCGCGACGCCGAAGTCGAACAGCGCCTGCCCCGACTCCGCCTGCCAGAGCCCGTCTCCGTCGGCGACCACGACCTCGTCTCCGTGGGCCGCGATGCGGAGTCCCGTCAGGCGCCTCCCCGAGGGAAGCTGGCCCCGCAGCCGGGCGAGAGAACGGCGGACCCGCCGGGCCGGCAGCCCCGCCGCGAGCAGTCCCTTGGCCGTCCGCAGGAACACGAGGTCAGGAAAGGAGAACCGGAGCCGTTTTCCGGCGACCCGCTCCGGCTCCAGGAACCCGGATCGCACGTAGGACCTCACCTGCGCCTGTGTGAGGCCGAGGATCTGGGCGACTTCGCGGGTGGCGTAGCCGGGCAAGGAGAGAAGCTATCAGCTATCAGCCATCAGCCGTCAGCCGTCAGCCGTCAGCATGAGTTGATATTCGTGGCGTCGACTCGAACGGCGAATGACCCGACGCTTCTCGAGCGCTACCGAGGATGGGCACCTCCGGGCTGAGAGCTGAAAGCTGGGAGCTGACGGCTCGGCGCTACTTTCTCCCGGTCCCCGTTTTTTTCTCCGCCTTCTCCGTCTTTCCCGAGACCACGCGCCGGGGGGGCTTGCGGCTCTCGGCGGCGGGCTCGGACGAACCGGACTTGCGCCGCGGGCCGGCCGGCGCGTCGGCCAGGCTGCGCCGCAGCGCCTCCATGAGGTCGATGACTTCGCCGCTCTTCGGTTTGGGAGAGGAGGAGATCTCTTCGCCGGTCTCGATCTTCCGGCGGAGCTGCTCTTGGATGCGCTTCTTGACCTCGTCCTCGTATTCCTCGGGCTTGAAGCGGTCGGTTGCCCTCTGCTCGACGATCATCGTCGCGAGCTTCAGCTCGGAGTCCTTGACGTCTTCCTTGCCGAGCTCGACCTCGGAGATCGACCGGACCTCGTCGGCGTACAGAAGCTGCTGCATCACGAGTCCGCCGTCGATGGGGCGCAGCATCACGAGGTACTGCTTTCCGCGCGCCGCGTATTTCGCGAGAGCGACGCGCCCCGTCTCCTGCAGCGCTCGCGCCAGAAGCCAGTACGCCTTTGCCCCGCCCTTCTCGGGCCCCAGGTAGTAGGCCTTGTCGAAATAGACCGGGTCGATGGCGGCGATCGGCACGAACTCGGTGACGTCGACCTGCTGGGTGGATTCTTCTTCGAGCGCCTTCAGCTCCTCCGTCGAAAAGAGCACGTACTGGTCCTTCGAGAACTCGTACCCCTTGGTCATCTCCTCGCGGGGGACGATGATGTTCTCTTCCTTGGGGCATACGTACTGCTGCTTGACACGAGAGCCGCACTTGGCGTGCAGCAGGTTGAAGGAGATGCCCGCGGAGCTGTTCGCGGCGGAATACAGCTTCACCGGAATCGAGACGAGCCCGAAGGAGATGGTGGCGTTTCCGATGGCTCGAGCGCTCATGGACCGGCAAAGTGTAACAAAGACAGGAGTTCTACGCTCCGAGAATGTTGACGAGCTCCTCGGCGAAGCGCGGGCCGTTCGCGTTGTCCTCGTGCTTGAAGAACACGAACGCGTCGCTCCATGGCTGTTCGCGAATCCGCGCCCCCCAGGCGGCGAGGGACTCCGACCCATAGTCCTGGCGTCGGAGGCGCAGGTACCCCCAACCGGTAGTGGAGACGAGCGGGGTCGCGAGATCCTCGTCTTCCGCGATGCAGAGGGCCGCGCCCGCCTCGCGCAGGACGCCGTAGACCTCCTCGTCGAACCAGGAAACGTGCCGGAACTCGAACGCGGCGCGCGATCCGGCGGGCAGGAGGGAGAGGAAAGCGGAGAGCCTCGGCAGGTCCTTCTTCAGGTTCGGAGGCAGCTGAAAGAGTACGGGACCCAGCCGGTCCCCGAGCGTTGCCGCGACCTGGTAGAAAAAGCCGACCGACTCCCCCGCGTCCTTCAGCCGGGACCGGTGCGTGATTCGCTGCGACGCCTTCAGCGCAAACGTGAAGCCGTCCGGCACCTGTTCCGCCCAGGTCGAGAGCACGCTCGCGGTCGGCATCCGGTAAAACGTGTTGTTGATCTCGACGGTGGAGAACCGCCGGGCGTAGAACGCGAGCATCTCCGCCGCGGGGAGATCTTCCGGGTAGAAAGGCCCCTTCCACTCCTTGTAGCTGTAGCCGCTGGTGCCCACGCGCAGGCGCATCGCGGGACTCTAGCAGGACGGCAGGCGGTGAGCGATGGGCGCCGGGCGAAGATAAACGGCAAACAGCGAAACCTCCATCCGGCCCGCTCGTATTGAATGTCTATATGAGACCGCAGGACTTCCTGTCTGAAACCGTTTCTTTGCCGAGCCCCCGCTTCACCCCATGACCACACCTCTCCTGCAGGGCACGCTCGACCTTCTCATCCTGAAGACCCTCTCGACCGGTGAGCTTCACGGGCTCGGGATCTCCCGGCGCATCGCCCAGGTCACGTCCGGCGCGTTCGAGGTCAAGCCCGGCTCTCTGTTCCCGGCGCTCCATCGCATGGAGGAGGCCGGGTGGCTGACGTCCTTCTGGGGAGAGTCGGCGGCGCACCGCCGGGCGAAGTACTACCGGCTCTCGAAGGCCGGGCGGCAGCAGCTCAAGGAGGAGACCGAAGAGTGGGGCCGGGTCTCTGTCGCCATCGCGATGGCGCTCCACGCGACGTAAAGGAAATTCGATCATGCCGATCCTCCCCCGCCTCGTGAGCCTGCGGCGCAATCTGCGCGGCGGGGCCGCCGCGGACGGCGACCTCGACGAGGAGCTCCGAGCCCACGTCGAGATGCTCGCGCAGGAGAAGATCGCGGCGGGCCTCGACCCGGACGCCGCGCGCCGCGAGGCGCTGATCGAGACGGGCGGCATCGAGCAGGTCAAGGAGAGCGTGCGGGAGGTCCGCGCCGGAGCGTTTCTCTCGAGCGTGCTCCAGGACGTCCGCTACGGGATGCGCACGCTGGCCCGCACTCCGGGCTTCACGGCGGCCGCGATACTGGCCCTGGCGCTCGGCATCGGCGCGAGCACGGCGATCTTCAGCGTCGTCGACGCCGTTCTCCTGCGCCCTCTCCCCTACCGCGATCCCGACTCGCTGGCCGTCGTGCTGCACCGCGGACGCAATCCGGTCTCCGCGCCGAACTTTCGCGACTGGCAGAAGGAGTCCCGCTCTTTCCAGGCGATGGGCGCCGCCCAGGGATGGCAGCCGAATCTGATCGGCGGCGAGCGGCCGGAGAGGGTGGAGGCGGTCCGGATGACGTCCGAGATCCTTCCGTTCCTCGGCGTGCGGCCGCTCCTGGGCCGCGTCTTCGCGTCCGGGGAGCAGGAGCCGGGGAAGGAGCACGAAGTCGTCCTGTCCCACGCGATCTGGCAGAGGCGGTTCGGAGCGGACCGGCGCATCGTCGGCGAGTCGATCAACCTGGACGGCGAGCCGTACACGGTGATCGGAGTCATGCCGCGGGAGTTTCAGTTTCCTCCCTTCTGGCAGAGGGGAGCGCAGCTCTGGGCTCCGCTCGCCCTCGGATCCCAAAACGCCAGCCGCGACGGCAACAGCCTGCGGATCTTCGCGCGGCTGAAGCCGGATGTGTCGCTCGGGAGCGCCCAGGCCGAGATTTCCGCCGTGACGGCCCGGCTCGAGAAGGAGTTTCCGGGATCGAACCGCGAGGTCACCGTCCGGTCCCTCCAGGAGACCGTCGTCGGGCACGTGCGGCCGGCGCTCTTCGTTCTTCTCGCCGCGGTCGCGTTCCTCCTCCTGATTGCCTGCGGGAACGTCGCCCACATGCTGCTCGCGCGGGCCGCGGCGCGCCAGAAGGAGGTCGCCGTGAGAACGGCGATCGGAGCTTCCCGCGGCCGTCTGGTCCGGCAGTTCCTGACCGAGTCGCTGATCCTCGCCCTCGCGGGAGGAGGGGCGGGAGTGGTGCTCGCGCTCGCCGCGACGCGCGTCATCGCTTCGATCCGGCCGCTCGGCATCCCGGGCATCGAGAGCCTCGCGATCGACGGCCGCGTCCTGGCGTTCTCTCTCGCGGTCTCGATCGCCACCGGGGTCGCCTTCGGGCTCGTCCCGGCGCTGCAGTCTTCCCGGCGCGACCTCTCGGACACGCTTCGCGAAGGGGAACGCGGCTCGACGGAAGGGCGCGGAAAGAATCGCCTGCGCAACATTCTCGTCGGAAGCGAGTTCGCGCTGGCCCTCGTCCTGCTGGTCGCGGCCGGCCTGATGATCCGGACCTTTGTGGCGCTCCAGGCGGTGGATCCGGGCTTCGATCCCAACCACGTCCTGAGCATGGTCGTCTCGGTGTCGGGATCGCCGTCGGCCGCTCCGGGACGCCGCGCCGTCTTCTACCCGCGGGTCGCGGAGCGCGTGCGCGGACTCCCCGGCGTTCGCGCTGCGAGCTTCATCAACCACCTGCCGCTGGCCGGAGACATCTGGGGATTTCCCTTCTCGATCGAAGGGCGTCCCGCTCCGCCTCGCGGAGACACACCCAGCGCCGCCTATCGGGTCGTGCTGCCCGGCTACTTCGCGACGATGAGGCTTCCGCTTCTCCGCGGCCGCGACGTCGCGGAGTCCGACCGCCTCGGGGCCCCCGGCGTCATCATCGTGAACGAGTGGCTCGCGAACCGGTACTGGCCCGGCGAGAACCCGGTCGGCAGGCGGATGGCGCTCGGCGGAGGCGCGGAGCCCGAGTGGCTGACCGTCATCGGGGTGGCGAAGAACGCCGTTCGCAGCGACTGGGCCGCTCCTCCCGAGGCGGAGATCTACCGTCCGTATCTCCAGGCCCGGAGCTATCTCGAGGGGCGCTTCTTCGCCGTCGAATACATGACGCTGATCGTCGCGACCTCCGGAGATCCCGCCGCGGCCGCGGGTCCCGTTCGGAGCGCGATCCAGTCGCTCGATCCGAGCGTCACCGTGTCCGAGATCCAGACGATGGAGCACGCCGTCGACGACGCGAACGCGCAGTCGCGTTTCTACCTCCTCCTGCTCGGAACGTTCGCCGGCGCCGCCCTGATCCTCGCCGCCGTGGGCATCTACGGCGTCATGAGTTACGTCGTCTCCCGTCGCACGCACGAGATGGGAATCCGGATGGCGCTCGGGGCTCAACGCGGACATCTCCTACGCCTCGTCGTGCGGCAGGGAATGCTCGTCGCGCTCGCGGGCGCCGCCGCGGGATTAGCCGGCGCGCTCGCTCTGACGCGCCTCATGGCCGGCCTCCTCTACAAAGTCCCGCCGACGGACCTCGCCACGTTCGCCTCCGTGACCGGGGTGCTGACCGCCGTCGCGCTCGCCGCGACGTGGATCCCCGCGAGGCGAGCCACAAGGATCGATCCCATGACCGCGTTGAGGGAGGGCTAGCGAGGGAGGGGCAACTGCTCCGAGGGTTCAGCGTTGAGTGTTGAGGCCGACCGCCTACCGCCTACCGCCTGCCGCACGCGGCGCGTTACCTGGCGCCCTCCGGGGGAGGCGCGGGCGTGGCGTCGCTGATCTTCTGATCGTACGCGGCCCGGGAGTCGGCGTTCGAGAGAACCCCATAGGCGACCCGGAGCCACTTCGCGAGAACCGTCAGCTGCCGCCAGCAATCGACGAGCTCGGGGTGGGCCTTCAGCGAGGGGTCGAAGAGGCGCGCGCGGGTCCGATAGGCCTCCTCGATTTCCGCCGCCGTCGCCCGGCGCGACACGCCGAGCAGATCGTAATGAGAGAGCCAGTCGAGCCGCCGGTGGGTCTCGAGCACCACTTCCCGCGGCGTGCGAAACGGGGCTCGAGGCGCCGCCTTAGGAGCGTCCGCAACCGGAGGTTCGGCCGGCCGGGTCAGGACTCCCGTATCGGCGGCCTTCTGAAACGCACCGTCCCCGCGGATGTCGTAGAGATAGCCGGCGGGCTTACGCTCCGCGGCGCGGCGATCCGCCGCCCGGCGATCCTCGGTGCGACGGTCCTCCGAGCGCCGGTCGGCCGCGCGGCGCTCCTCGCGGGTCTCCAGCGGCTTCTGCCCCTCCGAAGACTCGGCCGCGACCGGCTGGGACGAATGCATCTCGATGACACCGGCGAAGAGGAGTGAGTAGAGGATCTTGGCGCTGGCGGTGCCTGGCGTCGATCCGCCCTGCAGGAGATCCCGCAGGCTCGTCGTGCCGTCGATTTGAGAAATCAGGCCGACCGCGTCCTTCAGGAGCCGCAGCGAGCCCGACGACATGGGGTCGCGAGTCAGCATCGGGACGTCGGAAAGATCTCCGAGCAGGTCCATGAACTGCTCGCTTTCCGGAATCCGGCGGATGCCTTCGATGATCATTTCCTGCGACAGCGATGTCGCCACGTCGAGCTCCACCGGCCCGGTGTTCCTCTCGAAATGATAGGACCCGTCGGGCCAGGAGAGCGTCGAGAACACCACCTGCTCCATCTGCCGGCGCGCCTCGCTGTCGATCACGGCCCTCGTCACGAGGCCCTTCTCGACGAGGATCCGGTCGATCCGCTCGTGGTTCTCCTTCTGCGCCTCGAGAGCTCCTGCCAGGTCCTCTTCGGAGATGTAGCCCCAGCGAACGAGCGTCGCGCCGATGCGGTGGTCTTCCCGCGACGACCGCGCGGCGTAGAGCTCGCCCTTCTCGAAGACGAGCTGGCGGACCTGGTCTCCCCGCAGGACGGACAGAGTGCCCGAAAGCTGCTCGCGCTGCAGCTGGCGCATCACGACGAAGAGCGGCGTCTCCGAAAGCCGCCCCGAGATCGCGGGAGAGCCTCCCTCCCCTGGCCCGGAGGTGCTCATGGCCTTCCCGCCGCCGGATCCCGCGACGGCCTCATGGCTCCTCCGACAGGAGCGCGTCGACGACCGCCTCCACGTGGATGCGCGTGGTGTCGAGCACCGGCACGCCGCCCACGTGGTCGCCGCGGAGGATCAGGGGCAGCTCGGTTCCGCCGAGGATCAGCGCCTCGATCCCCTCGCGCTTCGCGAGGTCCGCGGCGATCGAGACGAGCCTCTCCCGGGTCTCCGGCAGAAACACCCCGAGGATCAATTCACCCATGTACTTCTCGTGAATATAGGCCCGCTCGTCCGGCGGCGGAACCGATAGGCGGATCCCCTCGCGCGAAAAGACCGCCGGGTAGAACGCGCCATCCATCGTGAACCGCGTCCCGAAGAGCCCCACGTTCTTCCAGCCGTGAGACTTAGCCGCGCGGCACGTCTCCTCGACGATGCTGATGAGCGGGAGCGGCGACGCCGCGGCCAGATCATCGAAGACGACGTGCGGCGTGTTGGCGGCGAGCAGGCCGAAGGTCGCGCCCGCCGCCGCGAGTCTCGAAAGCTCGCGCCTCAGATAGTCGGTCACCGCGGGAAGATCGCCGGCCGTGATCGCGTCGACGATCGTCTTCAGGTCGATGCTGTCGATCAGCACGGACGGTGCGTTTCCGCCGGGCCGGCGCTCGGCGTAACGCGAGAGGATCAGCCGGTAGTAATCGACCGTCGACTCCGGACCGATTCCGCCGATGATCCCCGCGACCCTGTTCGACGGATCCGGCGGCATCGCGCGCTGCCCTACCGGGACGCCGGTTTCGCGGCGTGCGGAGTGCGGGCCGGCGGAAGAAGCCGCAGGCTGTTCTCGTCGAAGAGCGGCTCGTCCTGTCCGACCCTCACGAAGAGCACCCGGCGAGCGGGACTCTCCGCAAACGTCTCGAGGAACTGGATCCCGTCCGGCGACATACCGCGCTCGCCGCAGGGCGGATCGCCGACTTCGTTCGGATTCGCCTTCGCCGCGAGCTCCTTCCGATAGCCCGAGTCCGGCACGAACGTCCACCGCCGGACGTCTGCGGGCGGTCTGCCGCCTTTCGCCCGGGCGAGGACGCAGCGTGCCGCGATCGCCGCCGGCGCCGCTTCCGAGAACAGCCGCTTCACACCGGCCTCCGCCGCCTCTCCCGGGAGCAGGTCGAGCACGTCGACGACCGGATCGGCTGCTCCTCCGTCGGAGTAGCGAATGGCGAGAGAGCGGCCCTGGAAGAGAAAATCGATCTTCCGAGAGCCGAAGTCGCATCGCTGCACCGATGCGGCGAGCCCGACCGCCTCATCCGAGATCGTTTCCCACGCGCAGCCCGGGACGGGAGGCCGCGACGCGGCGCCTTTCCCGGGGGTTCAAACGGCAAACGCCGCTGCCAAAAACCCCGCCGCGAACGAAATCCAACGCGGTGCCGCGGGCCCGGCGTTCACCAGATGCGCACGCGGGATTCGGGCGAGAGATACAGCTTTCGTCCCGGCTGCACGTCGAAGGCCCGATACCAGGCGTCGATGTTGCGGACCGTGTCGGCGCGAAACTCTCCCGGCGCGTGGCCGTCCGTTATCAGCAGGCCCCGCAGGGCTTCCGGGCGCTGCTTGCCGCGCCACGCCTGGGCAAACGCGAGAAAGAACCTCTGATCGCCGGTGAAACCGCTGGCGTGCTGCTCGCCGCCCGCCTCCCGCGCAACCCGATAGCCGTCGAACGCCGCCGCGATCCCCGCGACGTCCGCGATGTTCTCCGACAGCGTCAGCTTGCCGTTGACGTGCATTCCTGGAAGCGGCTCGTAGGTGTCGAATTCGGCGGCGAGCCGCGCGGCCGCGGACCCGAAATGCGCGAAGTCTTCGGGCGTCCACCAGTTGAGAAGGCGGCCCTGCGCGTCGAACTGGCTCCCCTGATCGTCGAAGCTGTGGCTGATCTCGTGCCCGATGACCGTCCCGATCGCGCCGTAGTTCTGGGCCGGGTCGGCCCCGACGTCGAAGAACGGCGGGTTCAGGATGGCCGCGGGAAAGTTCAGCGCGTTCTGTAGCGGAAGATTGACCGCATTGACCGTCTGGGGCGTCATCCACCATTCCGTCTTGTCGACGGGTTTCCCGAGCTTCGCCAGGCTCCGGCGATAGTCGAACAGCTCCGCTCGCTGGAAGTTGCCGAGGGCGTCGCCCCGGGCGACGGCGAGGCCGGAATAGTCCTTCCAGCGGTCGGGGTATCCAATCCCGACGTAGAGCGTCGCCAGCTTCGCCTTCGCCTTTTCACGGGTCGCCGGAGTCATCCATTCGAGGTTGTCGATCCGCCTCCCGAACGCGGCGATGATGTTCGCGACCATCTTCTGCGCTTGCGCCTTGGCCGCGGGCGGGAAATACCTTTCGACGTAGAGCCTGCCGACCGCCTCGCCGAGAGCGCTGCCGGTGGCGTCGACCGCGCGCTTCCACCGGGGCCTCTGCGAAGGCGCTCCGGTCAGGACAGTTCCGTAAAAGTGGAACCGCTCGTCGGCAAAGGCCTTCGGGAGGAGACCGGACGCTCGATCGATCGCGTGAAACGTCAGGTAGTCTTTCCAGGCTTCGAGCGGCTGGCTGCCGGCGAGAGAGGCGATCCCCGAGACGCCCGCCGGCTGCCAGACCATCACCATGGGCTGGCCGGAGAGGCCGGCGGCATCGAAGAAGCTTCCCCACTCGAGTCCCGGGGCGCGGGCGGGAAAATCCTGGAGACGCCACGGATTGTTCGCCTTCAGCACGTCTTCCGATTCGGTGCGGCTGACGTGCGCGTCCGCGATCTTCCGCTCGAGCTCGTAGACCCGGCCGCCTCGCGTTTCGGCGTCCGGGATGCGGGCGAGCTTCAACACCGCCGCCACGTGCGTCTTGTACTGCGCCTGCAGCTCGACGTCTTTCGCGCCGGTGTTCCGGTAGTTGTCCCGATCCGGCATTCCCAGTCCGCCCTGCATCAGGTACGCGACGTTGCGGTCCGGCGCGGAAAAGTCCGGCGACACCCAGACTCCGAACACCCGGTCGGTGTGGAATCTGGTGTTGTTCAGGGCATCGACGTCGGCGCGAAGCTGCCGGCCGACCACGCGGGCGAGAGCCTTCCCGTCAGCGATGGCCGCGATCTCTTCGAGCTCCGGCTGGATCGGGCCGAGCCCCTTCGCCTCGATCGCCTTCTCGTCCATGTAGGCGTCGTAGTACGCGCCCACCTTCGCGGCGTCGGATCCCGGCGGCGGCTTCGACTCGCCTGCCTGGCGGATGAGGCCCGCCGTCCTCGCGTTGACCTCCTCCGCGAGGATCCCGAAGAGGCCCCACGTGGAGCGGTCGGCGGGGATCGGCGTCGCCTTCATCCAGCCGCCGTTGGCGTAGGCGTAGAAGTCGTCTCCGGGATTCACCGTCCTGTCCATGCCGGCGACGTCGAGACCCCGCGTGGCGACGGCCGCGCCGGCGCCGGCCAGCCGATCGGTACGGGTGGCCAGCAGGAGAGCCGCCCCGAGGACGACCTTCGGAAAGTGTTTTCGCATGAGTCCTCCGCGATTCGGATACCGAGAGGCAAGCCTAACGGATCGCGCCGTTCGGGCGCTTGGGCCGGCTGGTTTTCCTCGGGCGGGCGGAGACGGGAGGCCGCATCGCCTTAGGGGGCTTCGCGGAGCCGGAAGAATCGGCGGGCTGAAGATGAACCGTCACCGTGTCTCCGATCCCGGCCCGGGCCTTCCTTCGCGTCTCTTCGTCGATCAGCAGCCAGAAACGGCGAGAACGCGGAACGACCGCGCTCTCGAACGCGACCCCGTTCACGCGGCCGCGCACCCGGTGTCCGCGCCTGCCCCGCCACAGAGGCGCGGGGGGAATCCCCCACCGTTTCTCCGGGTCGAACGGCACCTCGCATGCCGCGTCCTTGTGGCCCTCGAGCACGGTTCCCTCGAAATGGTCTGACGTCATCGCGGAATCTCCTTCAGCCTTCCACACCGCTCGGGTCAGGTCGAACACGACTTCCGATCCCCTCCGGATCTCGGAGCTCAGATGAAATCGGGGTCAGTGCAGCATCCCCGCGAACAACGCCCCGATGAGTCCGAGAGCCACGATCGCCAGAAGGCCCATCAGGACCGGCGCGCCGGCCGGCCGGACTTTCAACGAGCCGCCGCGGGAGACCCGGGCGAGGAGGAACGCGATCGCGACGAGCATCGGGAGAAAGTAGAAGAACACCATGATTGCGCCTCCATGGGGTCTCCGCGAGTCGGGACGCACAATCTTAGCGGGTCCGACCCCCCGCTACGGGCGCCTGCTGCGGAGAAGGAATCCACAGCGCGCGAGAGCATTTTCCAGGATGAGTGCTGCCCCTCACCCCGGCCCTCTCCCCCGGCGCGCGGGGACGCCGTAAGCCGAGGCTGGTCCGGGCATCACCTTCCATTCAAGTCCGCCCCTCACCCCGCCCTCTCCCCGGCGCGCGGGGAGAGGGAGCAGAGGGGCAGAGCTGCGCATCCGTCGACATGGTGGCTACGCCCGCAGCGTGAGAAGTCTCCCGACCGAAGGGAGGGAGGAGGCTCACGCTGCGGGAGCGAAGCGAGCGGAGGGACGAGGCGAGCGGTCGAGCCCTCAGGCGAGCCGCTCGCCGGTGCCTTCGCCGCGAAGGCACGTCCCGGAGCGAGCGAAGCGACGGCTTACGCGCCGTGCTTCCGAAGCTCCT